>JASHQN010000128.1 GCA_030039135.1 Thermoplasmata archaeon
GAGTGTGGGCAGTGTTTCGCTATCGGCGTCTCATCCGTCGTCGCGGGCCTCGCGCATTCCGCCATGCTCGGGCGCTCACAACCGTCTGGTGACCGGTCGGCCGGTGGTAGAGCACCTGGGAAACTTCGAGTCGGTCCGACCACCCAAGCTGTGGGCCGGGGGAATCCGGTCCCCTGAGGCCGGACTCTCAGCCCCTCGCCTGGTCCATACTCGCGGAGCGTCTAAAGCGCCGCGACCGTGTGACCCGGGCAGGGAGAACGTACGGGTCGTGGACAACCTGCCGATAGTCCTCTGTCGGCCCTCTACGGTCGAACGAGCGACCTTCCCCGCGTCGAGGGTCCTCTCGAGCGCCCCCCAAATCGTCCCCTTTCGGGCTGTCGAGAACGGGTAGCGGGTCCGTGAGCCAGCGGAGGAGCGCCCGAACGCCGCGCGGCCCTCGAGGGTTAGGGTTCCGTGATGGCGGCAGTAACGGCGTTGGCAAAGAGGTCGTTCCGCCAGTACCGGGCCCACACCCGGGTCGAGATCTCGGACTGCGGCACCGCCGAGAAGAAGACGGCTACGAGCTGATCCCGCGGATCGGCCCAGCACTCAACGCCGCCGGCACCGGTGTGTCCGAAAGTGTCCGGCGACTGCAGCGTGCCGCTCCAGCCGGACTTGTTGGCATGGACATCCCAACCGAATCCCCAGCTCGCCTCCGGGAAGTACTGATCGAAGAACTGCGCCCTCACCCCCGGTATCTGATTCCGGGTCATCGCCTTCGTGGCCGCAGGGCTGAGGATTCTGGTTTCCCCGTAGACGCCTCCGTTCAGGACCATCTGGGCGAAGACAGCCATGTCGCGGGCCGTCGTGTACGCCCCGCCCGCGCCGAACGCGATCCGCTCCGTCTCTCGGGCCCGGTCCAGGGCATCGAGCTGCTCCGCCGGGATCGGCGGCTTACGGACCCGCCGCGACGCGGGGACGTCGACCTGGCACCACAGAGTGTCCTTCATCCCCAGCGGCCCGAAGATGCGCCGCTGGGAGAAAACGTCGAGCGGCTGGCCGGAGACCCGACCGCCGATCTCTCCGAGGAGATCGAACCCGTACGGACAGTACGACATCTCCTCGCCCGGCCGCTTCCAGAGCGGACAGTCCGCGCGGAGCGCGAAGTACTCGTTCCACAGCGGGTGTGTGCCGCCCTCGGCCGGGGGAATCTCGATCTTTCCTTCCCGTTCCTTGGCGAATCGTTCCGGGTCGTCCCACCGCAACCCCGAGGTGTGCGTCAGGAGGTGGCGGACGAGAACACCGTCCTTTCCCTCTCCCCGAAAAAACGGGACGTAGCTCGACACGGGTCGGTTTAGGCCGACCCGGCCGTCCTCCACGAGCAGCATGACGGCGGTGGCCGTGAACACCTTCCCGAGCGACTGCGTATCGAACATGGCGTCGAGAGACGCCGGTGGAGCATCGACTTCCGGACCCATCCGTCCCCACGCCTGGTGGAGCACGATCGTGCCACGACGGGCGGCCAGCAAGACCAGCGTTTGAAGCCCCTCCCGGTCGACCCACTCCCGAGCCAGATCGGCCACGTGACGGATTCCTGAGCTCGACATCCCGACATCCTCGGGAGCTCCGGGGCGGAGGGTCGTGGTCACAGATCGGCATCGTAGCCCGCGAAATTAACCCGCCCGTCCCGACGAATCCTGCGACTAGGCCTCGGGAGGTCGTCCCAGTACTGGCGGCTTCTGTTCAGAAGGGACCCGTCTTACATTCACCTGCGACGTGGTGGAGTGCCCGTCGAGCGCGCGATTGTACCGAAGATGCCCGCGCGTCCGCAACCGAGAACCCTTAGCTCGCGTTCCTCCCTCGGCTCCCGGGTAAAAGATAATCTCCCGGATCGTCTCCGAACGGGAATGGCGCACACGCCGAGGGGTCCGTCCGGTCACGACGTCCGGTCGCCCAGGCTCCCTCTCCCGAGAACTCGATGAACCCGATCGGTGCTCGCGAGATCCCGCGCCCTCCCCGGATCGTTCAGGCACGCTCGAGCCCGATGGAACTCGAAGGGATCCGCGGGCGGGTACTGTTTCCGGGCCCGCAGCAGGGCCCGTGGCCCCCGTTCGAACGGCTGGCAGAATCGGTTGCGACCGGCGGAGGCGCGAAGGACCTCCACACCCACTCCGGCGAGGAGGTCGTCAATTATGTGCTCGCCGGTGCCGTTCTCCATTGGGACTCCGAGGACCACGCGGTCGAGCTGAACGAGGGCGCGATCACGCTCCTCCGCGCGACCGGCGAGATCCGCCACGACATCGTTCCGAAGCTCCGATCCGACGCGCGTTGGGTCTCCGTGACCCTCCATTGGACGGGTGCCGTTGCGGGGCCCGAGGCGCCGTACCAGTTTGGCCGGGGCGTGGCCGAAACGTCGCGAGAGCCCGGACTTCGCGTCCTCCGCGTGGTCGGGCCGTCCACCCCCGTCCGCTCCGCCCTGGGGCTCGACATGTCCGACTGGACGTTCTCGCAGTCGAGCTCGCGCGAGGTTGCGCTGGATCCCGCTCGACGGCTCGTGGCCTACGTCCTCGACGGGACGGTCGAGATCGAGGGGAGGACCATCGCCTCGGGCGGGGGTATCCTAGCCGAAGGAGTCTCGTCGCTCCGGGTCGCCGCCTCGACGGGTGCGCGCATGCTCCTTATGTCCGTGCCGGCTCCCTGAGCCCAACGGGGGATCGATCGATGACCGACGTGTCGGAAATGAAGATCGTGGTGAACCGCAACGGGCCGTACCGCGTCGTGGGCGGGATCCCCCTCGCGATCGAGACGATCACCCCGAACCCCGCGGGCGAATCGTGGGAATGGACGCCGGGTCGATCGTTCGAGGCCTCCGCCGAATACTTTCTCTGTCGTTGTGGCCACTCGAAGAACAAGCCGTTCTGCGACAACAGTCACCTCTCGGTCGGTTTCGAGGGAAAGGAGACTGCCTCGCGCCGCCCGATCGAACGGCAGTCGGAGCATTTCGACGGGCCGACCCACGTCCTCAGCGACGACGAGGAGCTGTGCGCGTTCGCCCGGTTCTGTGACCCCGGTGGGAAGATCTGGTCGCTGATCGAGCAGACCGACCGTCCCGAAGTTCGCGAGCTCGTGGTGCGGGAGGCGTTCCATTGCCCGTCCGGCCGCCTCGTCCTCCGCGAGAAGTCCACCGGTAAGGTGCTCGAGCCGACGCTCCCCCCGTCTATCGGGATCGTCGAGGACACCGCGCTGAAGTGCAGCGGCCCTCTCTGGGTCCGGGGAGGGATCCGAGTGGAGTCCGCGGACGGCCGGCCGTACGAGATCCGGAACCGGGTCACGCTCTGCCGGTGCGGTGCGTCGACGAACATGCCGTTCTGCAACGGCAGCCACGCCTCGATCCGATTCCAAGACGGGCTTACGCGCGAGAGCAGTCCCTGAACGGCCGGCGGCACCGCCCCCGTTTCCCTAGGACGCGTCCGCCTCGACCGAAGCGGCCGACGGCCCCTCGGTGCGGAGGGCGGGTGGGACGGAGTCCACGGATGGAGCAGCCGGGCGAGCGCGCTCGGGGATCGGCGCCCTCCGGACGGTCGCGGCCGTCCAGTTCTTCAGCCGGACCATGAGGGGGATCGACCGTACCACCACGTAGATCGCGAAGACGATGGTCACGATGAAGAAGCTCGTCGGTTCCACCTCGTAGAATCCGATGAAGATCCCGGCCCAGGTCGCGAAGAGGGCGATGAGGACCGCGAGGATCACGGCATAGAGCGGGCGCTTCGCGAGACGGATCGCGATCGCGGCCGGGGTGACGGTGAGCGCGAAGATCAGGAGGACCCCGATGATGGTGACCGCGATCGAGATCGCCACCGCGAGCGCCATCATGAAGATCCAGCCGAGGAGGAGCGTGTGCATCCCCTTCGCGTCGGCGACCTCTTCGTCGAGCGACGCGAACAGTAGCTGCCGGTAGACGAGCCCGAGGACGATGAGGATCGGGATACTCGATTCGAGGGTAAGGGTCACCTCGGCGTTGCTGATCCCGACGATCTCCCCAAACAGGATCGAGTACGCCTCGGTCGCGTAGCCGTTGTAGAACGCGAGGAAGAGCAGGCCGAGCGCGAGCGAGAACGCGAGAATGGTTCCGATCTCGACGTCCCGGTGGGATGCCTTCTGCCCCAGCAACGCGATCCCGCTGCCCGAGACCGTCGTGGCGACGAGCAACCCATAGAACGGATTCACGGCGAACAGGACCGCCCCGGCCGCGCCGGAAAACCCGATGTGGCCGAGGGCGTGCGAGGCGAACGAGGACCGTCGCAGGACCACCAGGTAGCTCACGATCCCGGCGAGCACCGCGATGATCGTTCCCGCCTCGAACGCGTTGCGGACGAATTCGTATTGGAGCATCCCCCTCAGGTCGCCGATGAGGTTCCAACTCCACCAGGTCCACGTGATGTTCGTCATGCGACCGCGTCCGCGTGGGAGTCCTCACCCCCGACGATCACGAGGTTGCCGCGGGAATCGTGGAGCACCTCCACCGGGACGCCGTAGAGCTCGGTCAGGCTCTCGGTCGTCAGGACCTCGTGCGGAAGGCCGGTGGCGACGCGCCCGTTCGCGATGTAGATGACCTTGTCGAGGTGGCGGATGAGCGGGTTGATGTCGTGGGCCACCAGCAACGTGGCCACGTTCCGGGACTCGACCAGTCCGTGCACGAGCTCCACGAGCTCACCGGCCCGACGGAGATCGAGGTTCGCGAGCGGCTCGTCCAGAAGCAGGAGCTCGGGGTGGCCGGCCAACGCCTCGGCGAGAAAGATCCGCTGGAGTTCGCCGCCGGACATGGCGCCGAGCGACTTCTTCGCGAGCTCGGTGGCGCCGACGGATCGGAGGGCTTCCTCGGTCGCGTCCCGCTCCGCGCGGAACATCGCCGGAGTAACGTTGGGGAGCCAGCGGTGGCCCGAGAAGCCCAGACGTACGAGCTGGACCGCCTCGACGTTCGTGTCCCGGTCCACGAGGTGGGTCTGCGGCACGTAGCCGATCTTAGGATTCCCCCGGCGGGGGGGCGCGCCGAACACCTCGACGTGTCCTGCGGTGGGGTGGATCAGTCCGAGCAGAAGGCGGAAGAGCGTAGTCTTGCCGGCCCCGTTAGGGCCGATCACCGCTACGAACTCGCCGCGTTCGATACGGAAGTTCGCATCGGACCAGACCAGGTGCTGGCGATACGCGACCTCGAGCCGTTCGGCCTGCGCGACGACGGGCGTCACCGGTGCGCTCCCGGGGAGGAAGCTCGAGGAACGCTCGGCGTCATTGGCCCAGCTGGTTGGCGTCGAGCGCCACGTAGAGCGAGTTCAGTTCGCCGCCCATCCACTGCTGGAACGTCGAGGTCGGGGGAACGATCGTCTCGGTCACGCTCATGACGGTGACGTTGTGCTCCTGCGCGATCGCCTTCATGTTGGTCGTGATCGGCGTCACGGTCTGGGCGTTGAAGACCAGCACCTTCACGTTCCCGCTCTCGAGCTGGCACTGGAACGTGACCACGCTCGCGTCCGGGGGGTCGTTCCCTTCGGCGATCGCCTCCATGAACGCGGGGGGCGAGACGAGATCGAGGCCCGTGGCGTTCGCGAGGTAGACGAAGATCGACTCGGTGGACGCGACCTCGGTCCCGGCAAACAGGTGATGGATCACCCCGACCTCGCCGTAGAGCGAAGCGAGCGACGCGGTGAGGTTGTCGTACTCGTCCGTGAAGTATCCGGTGAGCTGGGGGGCGATCGTCGTCAGGTTGTGGTACATCCACGCCACGGTCTGGTTCACGTAGTTCGGGTTGTACCAGAGGTGGGGGTTGCCGGTGACGATCCCTCCGGTTACGTAGACGCCCAGCATGTCCCCGATGTTGAGAACCGTCTGGTTCGTGGCCCCGTCGGCGGCGACTAGCTCGGTGGCCCAATCATCGTAGCCGACGTTGTTGAGGATCACGTACTGCGCGTTGGCGATCGCCTTCGCGTCCGAGTCGTTCGATTGGTACTCGTGAGGGTCGGTGTTCGGATCCGTGATGATGCTCGTGACGTTGACGTGGGTCCCGCCGAGCTGCGAGACGAGGCTGCCCCAGAAATTCTCGGCCGCAACGACGTTGACGACTTCCCCGGGCCCGCCGACCGCGTCGCGCGCGGTACCCGTGGATGCCGTTGTCGCCGGCCCGATCTCCGCCGCCGACGGCTTCGTGAGTGAGATCCCGCCGGCCGTCCGCGGCGCGGGAGTACCGGGTGTCGCGTCGATACGGGTCGTGCCGCTCGAGCCGCTCGAAGTCGACGACGCGGGGCAGGGAGAACCGGGTTGGCTCAGTACGTAGCCCGCGTAGACCCCGGCCCCGACCAGCACGGCCGCAACCCCGATGACGATAGCCCACCGAACGTTGCTCTGCACGGGGTTCCCCTCTCGCCGCCCTCTTTCCGCTCACGCCTCGCGACCGGAATGGCACGGCGCGATCGGCTCTCCGTGGGGACACGACGCGGGGTGCTGCTGCGCCCGGCAGACCTCCTCGACCGTTCGGTGGGAGATCGCGAGATCGATCTCCCGGGCGGCAGCGCACGTCTCGGCCGGAGGAAGACCGAGACTCCCGAACAGCGTCTCCGCGACCCGGTGGTGGCGTTGGTACTCGAGCAGGGTGGTCCGCCCCCGGCTCGTGAGTCGGCTCTTCCCGCGGTGGCGCTGGACGAGACCGAGTACCTCGAGCGGCGTCAAGTGGCCGAGCGCCGACGGCGGCGTCAGTCGTAGGGCCGATGCGATCATCTTGAGCGGGACGCCCTTCTCGGGGGTTTCCCGCACCTGGATCGCTCGCAGAGTGTCGATCTGGCGCCGCGTGAGTCGCTGCAGGGTCTCCATCGGTGAATACCAGTCGACGGGGCAATATATGCCTATCCCTAATTATTTTGATGACCCTATTATTCCATCGTGTAGCGACCCCTCTCGATTCTCAGATTAGGTCGCGCCAGCGTCCCGATAGTGCGTGTGGCGGCCGGTGCGCGGCTCGACCCTACAGGTTGATGACCCGGCTCGACTACGTAGGTCCGCATCGAAGCTGGGACGGGGGAGGCGAGGGTGGCGACCCCAGTGATTCCGTATCGGACGAGCGGCGCGGAGCGCGTGGGCGCGATCCTGATCGGCGTCGGGGTCGTGCAGTTCGTGGCCGCGATGGCCTGGGTGCAGACCGCCTACTCGAACTATTCGCTCCTCCAGAACTACATCAGCGACCTCGGCAACACCGCGACCTCCCCGCTCCATGTGGTGTTCAATGTGTCGATCATCCTCTTCGGCGTCCTCGCGATCCTCGGCATCCTCCTCGCGTGGGGCGCGTTTCCTCCCTCGGGCACTCGGCCCGTCGGGCTCCCGCTGCTGCTGATCGCGAGCGTGGCCGCGATCTTGGTCGGGCTGTACCCGGAGAACGTCAACTCCGGGGTCCACGACCTCGCGTCCCTGGTCATCTTCCTCGCGGCGGGGCTCGCGATCGCCATCCTCGCAGGGGGGATGCGGGCCGGAACCCCGTGGTCGTCCCTGCGCTGGGTCTCGCTCGTCCTTGGGCTGATCACGCTCGGGTCGCTCGCGTACTACGCCCCCACCCAGATCAGCAACACGACGTTCGACCCGGGGTTGATCGAGCGGCTCATTGTGGTACCGATCCTGCTCTGGGCGCTCTGCGCGATGGTCGTGATACTGAGGCTACCGTCGCGGCCCCGACTCGCGATCTAACGAGGATGCGGACCCCGTGACCGGCGCCGTACGACCGCCGACGGGGCCGGAGGACGGCCCGGTGGTGGTCCTGGGCGCGGGGTACGCGGGTCTTTCGGTCGCGCAGGGAGTCGCCCGACGGGGCCGCGATCGGATCCCGGTGATCCTGATCGACCGCCATCCGGTGCATGTGCTCCGCACCGAGCTCTACGAGGTCGGCCGGCTCGCGGCGGCCGGCGAGGACGCGCGATCGTGGACCGTCCCGCTCGCCCGCGTGCTCGAGCGAACCTCGGTCGAATTCCGCCAGGGAGACGTTCGTTCGATCGACTTCGATCACCGGCAGGTCGAGCTCGACGGCGGCTCGGTCTCCTTCGGGACCCTCGCGATCTGCCTAGGGAGCGTGGCGTCCTACTACGGGGTCCCGGGGGCCCCCGAGCTCACGCACCAGGTCTACCGCCTGAGCGGCGCGCAACGGCTCGCCCGAGAGCTCAAAGAGACGGAGGTCCGATCCGCCCAGCTTCCCGGGGAAGCCCGGCCCCGGGTGCTCGTGATCGGAGGCGGATCGACCGGCACCGAACTCGCGGCCGAGATCGCCACGACCGACTGGCGCAAGGTATCCGGCCCGGGCGCGCGCCCACCGGATGTCTTCTTGCTCACGGGTTCGCTCCCCTTCCTCGCCGGGCTTCCGCCGAAGCTGATCGCCCGCGCCCGCTCGGTCCTGCACCGCGTCGGAGTGACGATGATCCACGGATACAACGTGACCCGGGTCGATCCCAGCCGTGTCGGGATCGCGGACGGTTCGGAGCTCGCCTGCGACCTCGCGGTCTGGTGCGCCGGCCTGGAAGCCCCCAAGATCGTACGGGAGCTCCCGGTACCGCACGGCAAGGCGGGCCGCATCGCCGTCGGGCCGACCCTCGAGGTGCCCGGCGTTCCCGGGGTCTTCGCCGTGGGCGACGTCGCGGAGCTGCGCGACCCCGAGACCGGGTCCGTGGTTCCGGGCACGGCGCAGGCCGCCATCGCCGAGGCGCGCACCGCGGCCCAGAACCTCTTGGCTCGCCGCACGGGGGTTCCGCTCGTCCCGTTCCAGTACCGAGAGCGCGGGGTCCTCGTCGCGCTCGGACGCGGCGCGGCCGCGGGCGCGGTCCGTCACGTCACGATCTGGGGGAGCCCCGCTGCCCTGCTCAAGCGGATCGTGCAACGAGAGTACGCGGTGTCGGTCGAGAGAGGGGAGGCCTCCGGCCTGCTATGACGGGCCGGCCCCGGCAAGAAGGATAACGGACCAGACTTTCTCCCCCTCGGTGAAGGCGCTCGTCCTGGTCGGAGGCTTCGGAACCCGGTTGCGCCCCGTGACGTACACCGTCCCGAAGCAGCTGATCCCGATCGCCGGTAAACCGCTCCTGTACCACGTCCTCGACCTTCTCCCGGACGACGTCGAGGAGGTCGTCCTGGCCACGGGCTACAAGGCCGACGTCATCGACGGCTACGTGCGAACGCATCCGGTCCGATGGCCCGTCCGTACCGTTCCCGAAGCCGAGCCGCTCGGCACCGGCGGCGGGATGAAGAACGCCGGCGATGGCATGTCGGACCCGTTCTTCCTCCTGAATTCGGACGTCATCGCCTCGGCGGACCTCGAAGCGATGCGGACGGCCCACGCCGCGCGCGGCGGGGTCGGGACGATGGCGCTCTTCGAGGTCGAAGACACGCGGCCCTACGGTGTCGCTGCGCTCGATGCGCAGGGCCGGATCACCGCCTTCGTGGAGAAACCCGAGCCCGAGGACGCTCCGTCGCGGTGGATCAACGCTGGGCTCGCGGTCTGGTCTCGGACGGCTCTCGACGCCATACCGCCCGGGCGCCCGGTGAGTTTCGAGCGGGAGATCGTACCGGGGCTGCTGACGCAAGGGGTCTACGGGTACCGCTTCACCGGCTACTGGGACGACGCGGGCACGCCCGACCGACTCCTGAACGCCCAGCGGCTGCTCTTCGAGGCCGGTCGAGGCGGGAAGCTCGGGATCCCTCGCGGAGCGTTCGGTACGGGGCCGGTGGCCACGATGGACGGCAGCCGGGCCGCCGGTGCGTCGTTCGGACCCAACGTCACGCTCGCCCCCGGGGTCACGGTGGAGGCCGGGGCCCACGTGGCGAACTCCATCCTCATGGACGACGTCCGCGTCGAGCGGGATGCGACCGTGACGGACTCCATCCTCGGTCCGCGCGTCCGGGTGCGCGCCGGGCACCGGCTCGTTCGCCAGGTGCTCGGGGACGGAGCCGAGGCCTAGGGCCGCCGTCCCGGGGCCGGTCCGGGCCGGATCAGCGGTTCACCCGCGCGAGGCCTTCCTCGGGATATCGAGCGCCCGAAAACGCGCTACGCGGCACGGCGCGCTCGATCCGTTCGAGGTCGTCCCGGCTGAGCACGACGTCGATCGCCCGTGCATTCTCCTCGAGGTTCGTGCGGCGCTTCGTTCCCGGGATCGGAACGAGGTGCTCGCCCCGGCTCAGGACCCAGGCGAGGGCGAGCTGCGCCGGCGTGCACCCCTTCTCCCGAGCGATCGACTCGAACCGGCCGAGCGCCTCCAGATTCCGGGGAAGGTTCCCGGCCTCGAATCGCGGCAGCGACAGCCGGAAGTCGCCCGATCGCATCCCGCCCGTCGATCGGACCTTCCCGCTGAAGAAACCGCGCCCGAGGGGGGAGAACGGCACGAAGCCGACGCCGAGCTCCTCGCAGGTCGCGAGAACGCCGTCTTCCGGATCCCGCGTCCAGATCGAGTACTCGCTCTGCACGGCCGTGATCGGATGGACGGCGTGGGCACGTCGCAAGGTCGCCGGGCTCACCTCGGAAAGCCCGAGGAAGCGCACCTTACCTTCGGTCACGAGAGAGGCCATCGCGCGGACGGTCTCCTCGATGGGGGTCTCGGGATCCACCCGGTGGAGGTAGTAGAGATCGATCGTGCGGACCCCGAGTCGCTCGAGGCTCCGTTCGCAGGCCCTCCTCACGTACTCCGGGGACCCGTTGACGTCCCGCTCCCCCGGCTCCGACCCCGTTCTCAGACCGAATTTCGTCGCGAGGAACACCTCGTCGCGCCTTCCGGCGATCGCCCGACCGACCAGCTCCTCGTTCGTGTGGGGGCCGTAGACGTCCGCCGTATCGAGGAAGTTGATCCCGAGTTCGAGCGCGCGGTGAAGGGTCGCCGCCGACTCCGCATCATCGCCGGGTCCGTAGCTCTGGCTCATCCCCATGCAGCCGAGCCCGATCGCGGACACCGCGGGCCCGTTCCGCCCAAGGTGCCGCTGCTTCATCGCCCGATGCCACCTCTGTCGCCGTATCCCCTGGCCGTTTCGGTGCAGCGCACCGGCACCCGATACGTGCCACAAAGGCTCGGTCGGTATAGCGGCGCGGTGTCCAGCGTCGTGCACCGGGGCCGGGCGATCCCCTAGGATCCGTACGCCGGACCCGTCACGACCACCTTCACCGCGTCGGCCGGGCGGGCCGCCAGATCGAAGGCGTCCTGGATGCGCTCGAGCGGGATTTGGTGGCTCACGAGGTCCTTGAGCGCGAGGCGCCCCGACACGACCAATCGATGCACCTCGGCGATGTCGGGCTCGGTCGTGGCGTACGACGGGACGATGCGGACCCCCCGCAGGTAGAGGTCCTGGAGGTCGGCTTCGAGGCGGCTGCCGGCTTCGGGGAGACCGAAGAGATTCAGCGTCCCGCCGCGCCGAACGATGCCGGTCGCTTCCCGGACCACCGCGGGGTGGCCGGTCGCCACGACCGCGAGATCGACGCCGCGTCCGGCGGTCGCCCGATCGACTGCGGCTCCTACCGCGCCCGGATCGCGCGGGTCGACGGTGAGATCGATCCCGCCGCGCTCGGCCGCGGCCCGGCGCAGGGGCGCGACCTCGCTCCCTCCGACCCAGGAGGCCCCGAGCGCGCGGGCGAGCCGGGCGTAGAGCAGTCCCACGGGTCCGAGCCCGAGCACGAACACCGTGGCCCTGTCGGGCAGCGCGACGCGCCGGATCGCGGTGAGCGAGCACCCCGCGGGCTCGAGGAGCGAACCCGAGCCCCAGTCGACGGACGGGTCGAGTCGCAGGACCGCACCTCGGCCGACGTTCTCGGCCGGGACTCGGAACGCTTCCGCGAAGCCGCCCGGATCGATGTTCGTCCGGGAGAAGGTGGGGCAGAACGTGAGGTCCCCGCGAGCGCAGACCTCGCACCGGTAGCACGGGACGTGATGGTGGGCGAACACCCGATCCCCGACGGAGAGGTCGGTCACGCCGCGGCCTACCTCCGCGATCCGCCCGACCGGTTCGTGACCCAAGATCCCCGCGGTGCGGTAGCGGCCGCGCACCTTCTCGAGATCGGTCCCGCAGACGCCGCACGCCGCGAGATCGACGACGACCTCGCCGTCTCCCGCCGTCGGACGGGGCCGGTCGACGAGGGCGAGCGTACCGTCCGCGTCGAGCTTGCCGAACCTCATTCGCGAGCGCGAGCCGCACCGATCGCGGCGTCGAGGATCTCCATCGCCTCGTCGATCTCCTCACGACGGACGATGAACGGGGGAATGTAGCGGATCGTGGAGCGCCCGCAGGGCAGGAGGATGAGGCCTCGTCGGTAGCTCTCCTCGATGACCCGGTCGCGCAGGCGCACCGCCGGCTCCTTCGTGCGTCGGTCCCGGACGAACTCGGTCGCCGTCATGAGGCCGAGGCCTCGCACGTCGCCGATTTCCTCGTGTCGCGTCTGGAGCTCTCTCAGGCGGTCGAGCAGGTAGGCGCCCTGGACCCGTGCGTTGTCGAGAAGGCGCTCCTTCTCGATCACGTCGAGGGTCGCGAGGGCCGCCGCGGAGGCGAGGAGGTTGCCGCCGAACGTGTTCGAGTGGGATCCCGAGACCGGGAAGTCGAGATCGGAGCGGAACGCGACCGCCCCCATCGGGAGGCCACCGCCGAGCGCCTTGGCCATCGTCACGAGGTCGGGAACGACGCCGTGGTGTTCGATTCCGAACCATCGCCCGGTCCGCCCCATGCCGGCCTGCACCTCGTCGTCGATGAGCAGGATCCCGTGCTCGTCGAGGATCGACTTCATCGTCGGGAACCACCCTTTCGGCGGCACGACGTACCCGCCCTCGCCGAGGACCGGCTCGACGATCATCGCCGCGACGTCGTCCGGCGGGATCGAGGTCTGGAAGTAGAGCTCCTTCAGGATCCGCGCGCAGTAAAGATCGCAGCTCGGATACTCGAGCTGGTACGGGCACCGGTAGCACGTCGGAGCGGGGATGTGGTGACCCCCTTCCACGAACGCGGAGTATCGCGCTCGCTGCACCGGCTTAGACGCGGTCAGGGTGAGCGCCCCCATCGTCCGCCCGTGGAACGCGCCGAGCAGACCGAGAACGATCGGTCGCTGCCGGTGCCACCGGACGATCTTGAGCGCGGCCTCCGTGCTCTCGGCTCCGCTGTTGGTGAAAAAGACCTTCTTCTCGAACTCGCCGGGGACGATCCGGACGAGGCGCTCGGCGAGTCGCACCTGCGCGTCGTAGTAGAAGTCGGTTCCCGCGAAGTGGCTGAGGCGCCCGACCTGGTCGCGCACGGCGCGCACCACGTCCGGGTGGGCGTAGCCGACGTTGTTGACCGAGACCCCCGAAGCGAAGTCAAGTAGGCGGTTCCCGTCGACGTCGGTGATCCATATCCCGTCGCCCGACTCCGCGACGATCGGCGAGCTTTTCGTCGTGGTCATGAGGACGCGCCGGTCGCGTTCAATCACGTCCTGGGCCTTCGGACCGGGGATCGGGGTCTTCAGGACGACCCCTCGCTTCGGCTTCTTCGGGGTGTCACTCGGGGCGGACGAAGGAGCAGCGCTCTGGCTCATGGAATCACCGAGACCGACACGGAGCGCTGAGGGCTAAAGGCTTGGGGGTTCTCGACCGCGCGACGCGAGTCGAGCGGCTCCTTTTATGCCGCTTCTCGAGTCGGGAAGCACGATGGGCTCCGCGGGCGAGGAGACCGAGACCGCGGGTTCCTCGCTCGAGGAGCTCAAGGCGATCGTCCCCGCCCGTGCCGTTCTCACGGAGCTCGCGCGCGGCTTTCTCTTGGTGCACGAGTCGAACCCCGACCGGGCGGTCCGCTTCGCCGAGACCTTCCTGCGCGAGCGGTCGGAGGCGGTCGAGCCGTCGCGCGTCGAGACCAACCGACCGGTCAGCCGCGCCCAGCTGAGGCTAGGGCTGACGAGCCGGGGCGCCGTCGAGCCGACGAGCTTCCCGCCCGCGCGCTAGCGCGGTGCGTCACCGCGCCCACCGCGCGGCGAACCTCGAGGTACCGAACGAGATCCTCCGGAAACGTGCGTCGTGTGAGACAGACCCGGACGCCGTCCGGACGCCCGAAAAAGGACCCGGGGGCGACGAGCACCGACGCGCGGAGGCACCGACGGGCGAACGCCTCTCCGTCCGGGCCTGCGGACGTGTCGAACGCCGTGGGCCCCGAGAGCGGCGGAGAGCTCGGCGTTGCGCGCCGCCACGCACGCACGTTCCGTCGGAAAACGCCCCGGACGGTCCGGAGGAGACCGACCCGATGGTCGAGGATCGCGTGCGCGGAGGCGACCGAGAACGGTGCGATCTCGTCCGTCACGAGGCCGTGGAATCGGGCGAAGGCATCCCGCTCGTGTTCCGGCACGACGACGAATCCCACCCGGACGGCGTCGGCGCCGTAGACCTTGGTGAACGAGCCCGTCGTCCACAGGGTCCGAAGACCGAGTCGCTGCACGGAGGGCGCCGTGGTGAACTCCCGGAACGTCTCGTCGACGACGATCGATTCCGCCCCGTCGGCGAACGAGGTGAGACGGTCGGGCGGCCAGAGGTCACCGCACGGGTTGCGGGGCTGGGAGACGATCGCGAGGTCCGCGGCAGCCCGCCCGTCGACGAGTCGGAACCCGGCCCAGCGGGCCACGTCGAACATGGGAGGATACTCGGGGAACTCGACCCGACATCGGATCCCGTGCCCGCGGCCCGTCCGCGCGAGGTAGAGGGTCGCGAGCGCGTTCCCTTCGGTCGCCCCGTGGGTCAGAAAGAGGCGCGAGGGGTGGACGCCGACCCGCCGAGCGAGGCGGACCCGCAGGGCGCTCTCGGAGGAATCTCGGATCGCCCGGGTGCTCGGCACAGGGACGCGGATCTCGCCGTGCATCCCGCTCTGGGCCAGGTCGTGTCGGCAGGCGGCATGCGCATCGATCCAGTCGGCCAGCGGGAATCGCATCGCGCGGTCGAGGCGCTCGCATCCTAAAGCCGCTGGGCGCGGGAGTTCCGCAGGGAGCGGGCGAGCCGTATCGGCTTCGGAACACTGACCCGCGCCGAAACGCACCTCGGGGTCGGCGAGCGGCTAGCGCCGATCCCCAGAGCGGTCGCCGCGTGACAAGGGCCAGGCCGACGTCGCCGGGATCGTGGTGCGACTCGAGCCGAACCGTTTTGAGAGGGGAGAGCCAGCCCCCACCGATGCCACGGCTCCGCCGGCAGCCCGCCTCGGTTCAGATCGGTCCCAACGGTCGGATCCTCGCCCTCTCGGCCGCCTGGTTCTCGGATGGGGTTCGGCGTCGTTCCGAGGCACGACGGGCCGGTCGGTGCGTCGAATGTGGACACGCATTGACGAGCCGGCGCAGCCCGTACTGCTCGCGTCGATGCCGGTGGCAGTTTCACGGACACTACTTCTGGGACTCCGCGCGGTCGTTCGTCATGCTGAGGGACCGGTACACGTGCCGGCTCTGCGGCGCGCGGCATCGGGCGCGGGATCTCGAGGTGGACCATCGGGTGGAGATCGCTCGCGGCGGAGCGGCCCTCGAGTACTCGAACCTGCAAACGGTCTGTCGACCGTGCCATCGGCGCAAGACCCGAGAGTTCCTGCGGTCCGCAGCGCTCGAGAACGCTTCGGCGGGTGGTCAGACCGCGAGGTCGTCCACCGAGAACGGAAGCCCGCTGCCCGTGTTGTAAAGGAGGACCCGCTCGCCCGGTCGGACCCGCCCGCCTCGCAGCAGCTTCGGCAGCGCGGCGTAGGGCGCGGCCCCCTCGGGAGAAGCGGAGACCCCGTGGCGGCGGCCGAGCGCCCGCATCGCATCGACGATCTCGCGGTCGGTCACGGTGACGCCGGCGCCTCGTGTCGCCCGGACCGCCTCAAGCACCCGCGCCGAAGCGAACGGTGCGGGGACGAGCAACCCCGGCGCGATCGTGTGAGGGTCCGTCCACGGCGTGACGACGTTCGCGTCGTCCTGCAGCGCGCGGACGAGCGGAGCGCATCCGGCCGATTGCACGGCGTAGAGCCGCGGGACACGGTCGAGGAGTCCGAGCTCGCGAAGCTCCCGGAACGCCTTTTCCATTCCCACGAGGCCGGTGCCACCGCCCGCCGGGTAGACGATGGCGTCCGGGAGGCCCCCGGTGCCGGAGTGCTCGACGATCTCGAAACCCATCGTCTTCTTTCCCTCCACACGGTACGGTTCGCGCAAGGTGGACATGTCGAAGGAGGCGCGGCCGGCTTCGCGTCGCCGCGCCTCCTCCCCAGCCTCGCGGATCGTCCCCGGCACGCGGATCACCTCCGCGCCGTAGAGGGCGCACGCCGCGAGCGCCGACGCGGGCGTGGCCTCGGGTAAGTAGATCCTGACACGGGCCCCTGCGCGCGCCCCGTAGGCCGCGAGCGCCACCCCGGCGTTGCCCGCGCTCGGGACGTAGAGCTCGCGGAGACCGAGCTCTTGTGCCTTGGAGACGGCCACCGCCATGCCGCGGGCCTTGAACGATCCCGTGGGGAGCCCGCCGTCGTCCTTGACGGCAACCTCGACATCGGGGGTCTCCGGGACGGAACCGAGGGGAACGATCGGGCTCCCTCCCTCTCCGAGGGAGACGACGTTGGCGGGGTCCCGCACGGGCAGGAGCTCGCGATAACGCCAGAGATCGTTCGGCCGATCCTGCAGCGAGGCCCACCAGGCCTTGCCGTTGATCCGGTCCAGCGAGTAGGTCGCGAAAAGCGCCAGTCCGCAGGTCGGACAGGGCCCGATCGGTGCCGACGCGTCGACGACGGTGCAGCACGCCCGGCATTCGAGATGGTCCAAGAGCGAACCGAGGGCGGGCACCGTTCAACGAACGTTCGCGGGAGCGGCATAAGGTCTCGGGCAGGGCAGCGAGGGGCCGTGCGGGGCGGAGAGGGACGACCGGTCCCTCGACGCCGCGTTTGCGGCTCTATCGGCGAGCCGTGGGTGCCGAGGGACCGACCGCCCCGGTGCCCAGTCCCGTCGGGCCGGCCGTTCGCGCCGCCTCGCCGTAGATGAACCGCTCCCCCCGGATCGCAGACACGAAAGCGCCCACGCCCGTGACCACTCCGGCGAAGACGAAGGCTTCCGCGAGAGCGTTACGGAACGCCGGGGCGATCGCCGTCGCGAAGAAGTGCGGAGCCAGCAGCGTCGCCGTCGCCGCCGGTGGGAGAGGTTGCCAGCCCGGTATGGTCGCCGCGATGCCCAGGAGGGACTGCATCGGGTTCTCCCCGAGGAAGGCCCCGAAGAGCGCGCCGGTAGGGTTCGCCGACACGAGCCCGGTGAGAATGGTGGAGTCCGGGGCGCCCACGCCCGACGAAGCGAGGGCGCCGCTGACCGAACCGCCGAGACCCGCCGATAGGCCGAGGATGACGATCGTGAAGAAGAGCGCCATCGACAGCTGCTGGCCAGTGTTCTGGAGCGTGGCGAGCATGCCCGACGCGGCCCCCCGGTTCTCGGGAGGGACCGAGTTCATCACCGCGGCGGAGTTCGGCGCGGCGAACATGCCCATGCCGCAGCCTTGGACGTAGAGAAGCGCGCCCATCTGCCAGTACGCGAAATTGAGTGGCAAGAGCGCGAGCAGGAAGAACGTGCCCGAGGCGATCGCCATCCCGACCGTGGCGAGGAGCCGGGGTCCGTGGCGATCCGATAGCCACCCGCTCACCGGACCGGCCGATAGGAAACCGGCGATCATCGGCATCATGAAGATGCCGGCCCACAGCGGCACTTCTGAGAACGAATAGCCGTGCAGGGGAAGCCAGATCCCCTGGAACCAGACGACGAGCAAGAGCATCATCCCCCCGCGCGCGAGCGAGCCGAGCAGGGCGGCGATGTTGCCGGACGCGAACGCCCGGACCCGGAACAGGTTCAGCCGGAACATGGGATCCTGGACCCGGGACTCGATGAAGAGGAACAGCACGAGCAGACCGAAGCCGGCGGCGAGTCCCGAGAGGACCCAGGGGCTTCCCCAACCGGTCGGCGACGAACCGTACGGGAGAAGCCCGTAGGTCACGGCGATCAGCACGAGAGTGAGCCCGACGGCGAACGTGATGTTGCCGGCGAAGTCGATCTTTTGCCGTGCCACGCGCGTGGAGATCTCGCGCAGCCGAGCGTACGCCCAGATCGTTCCGACCACTCCGACCGGAACGCTGACGAGGAAGATGATGCGCCACGTCGGGAGCACGAACCCTCCGAAGTGAAGGTCCGGGATGGCCGCGAGGAGTCCCCCCACGACGAGCCCGACGAGGGAGCCGCCGATGAACGCGACCATGTTGATGCCCATCGCCTTCCCACGCTCCTCGGGCGGGAAAGCGTCGGTCAACAATGCGGCCGAGTTCGCGAACAGGAACGACGCCCCGACGGCCTGGATCAGACGGAAGCCGACGAGCGCCCAGGCCCCGGTCGCGCCCGGGTACGGCTCGACGAAGAGGAGGATCGACCCCGCCGAGAAGATCGCGAACCCGAGATTGTACATCCGGGTGCGGCCCCACATGTCCGAGAGGCGACCGCACGTCACGAGCAGCGTCGCGGTGACGACCCCGTACCCGAGGAGCAGCCAGATCAGGATCGGGAAGTTCGCGGCCAGGAAGGGGTTGACTCCGACCCCGCGGAAGATCACCGGCAGCGAGATGAGGACGATCGTGCCGTCGAGCGAGGCGAGGAGCGCACCGAGCGTGGTGTTCGAGAGCACGATCCACTTGTACTCGACCATCCGGTGCACGGCCCCGATTTCTGATGGGATATCGAGCGCGCGGGCCGCTCTTAGGCTCTTGGGTACACGAACGCCACCGATCCCACCCCAGGCACGAGGCCGGCGCGGGGGCGAGGGGACGAGGCCCCGTTCGGCGTCGGAGGTCCCGCACGGAACTAGGAAACCGTTAGCTGAGGCCAGCGATTCGGCCGGCCGTGAGCGCGAACATCGAGCGGCCGATCAACGACGTGAACACCATCCGGTCGTATGCTCCCGGTTCGCCCGAGCGGCCGAAACTCGAGGAAGAGCTCGCCGCGCTGCAGCGATCCGTTGCCGAGATTCCCCTAGTCATCGGAGGAAAGGAGGTCCGCACAGGGACCGTTGTGGATGTTCCTCGGCCCGACCGGCACGGGGTCGTGCTCGCTCGGGCCCATCTCGCGGGTCCGGGAGAGCTCGAGGACGCCGTGGCGGCCGCCCTCGCGGCGCAGGACACGTGGGCCCGGACGGAGTGGTTCCGCCGCGTGGCGGTCTTCCAGAAGGCCGCCGCGCTCCTCGCCGGCCCCCGCCGCACCCGCCACATCGCGGCGATCATGCTCAACCATTCCAAGAACCCGTACGAGGCCGAGATCGACCTCGCCGAGCTGGTCGACTTCTGGAACTTCAACGCCTACTTCGCGCGGCAGATCTACGAGATGCAGCCCGGACAGTACCCGGGCGAGACGAACCGGTTTGACTGGCGCCCGCTCGAGGGGTTCGTCCTGGCGATTCCTCCGTTCAACTTCTACTCGATCGCCGGTAACCTCCCGACCGCCCCCGCGATGGTCGGCAACGTCGTCAATTGGAAGCCGGCCCGATCGGTGGTCTTCTCGAACTACGAGATCTTCCGCGTCCTCGTCGAAGCGGGACTGCCGGCCGGCGTCATCAATTTCGTTCCGTTTTCCAGCAGCAACGCCGACGTGCTGCTCGATCACCCGGCGCTCGCCGGCATTCACTTCACCGGGAGCTACAGCACGCTGGTCCAGCTGTGGAAGCGGGTCGGAACGAACCTCGAGAAGTACCGGAACTTCCCTCGCATCGTAGGGGAGACCGGGGGTAAGGACTTCATCTTCATGCACCCGTCGGCCGACGCCCCGGGCACCACGCTCAACCTCATCCGGGGGGCCTTCGAGTACCAGGGCCAGAAGTGTTCGGCCTGCTCCCGCGCCTACATCCCCGAGAGCCGGTGGCCCGAGGTCGCCCGGATACTTCGGGAGGAAGTCCCGAAGGTCCCGGTCGGGCCGGTCGACGAGCTAAGGAACCTCATGGGAGCGATCATCGACGCGGCGGCGTTCGCCAACATCCAGCAGTACGTGGAATTCGCTCGCGGGCACCCCCGGGACTACGAGTTCGTGGTCGACGGAGGTGCCGATCCGTCGAGCGGGTGGTTCGTCCGCCCCACCGTGATCCGGTCGCTCGACCCGCGCGGGAAGCTCATGTCGGAGGAAATCTTCGGCCCGATCCTAACGGTCCACGTCTACCCCGACGATCGGTTCGAGGAAACCCTCGCGCTCTGCGACACCACGTCACCGTACGCCCTGACCGGAGCGATCTTCGCCCGGGACCGGAGCGCCGTCGCGAAGGCGGAAGAGGCTCTCCGCTGGAGCGCCGGCAACTTCTACATCAACGACAAGCCGACGGGAGCGATCGTCGCTCGCCAACCGTTCGGGGGCGCCCGCCGTTCGGGGACGAACGACAAGGCCGGGTCGCTGCTCAACCTTCTGCGCTGGCTGACCCCTCGCACCATCAAGGAGACCGCCGTGCTGCCCGACGACTGGCGGCGGCCGTTCATGGGGTAGGGGCGCGCCGCTCGCTTCGCCCACGCGAACAACTTCTCCTCGTGGCGGAGCTCCACGTTGAGGATTACCCCACCACCCAGGGGACCCTTCGTTCATCCGGGATCGTCCCCGTAGGCACCCCCCGGAGCTCCCCACTCCAGGATGCGACCGAGCGCGATGACCGCGCCACCGATTCCCGCCGACTCGTAGTCCAGCCTCCCGTCGTCCCCCTTCCGGGCCCATCGCATGTCGAAACCGAGGCTCTCGTTGAACTTCACCGACCGTGCCCCGTCTTTGACGTCTAACATCACGCCCATTTCTGCCTTCACGGATTCTTCCTCCGCCGGACGCCCGGAGCCCGGAGCGATGGCCCGCAACCGGGCTCACACTCCGCCGGCCCGATTCGCGCTAACAGATCGCGGAGCGTCTGAATGTCCCGGTCGCTCCAATCCTTAAATTCTATCGCGATCGCCCGCATGGCTGCCAGCCAGAGCGATTCGAGCTTACGCCTCCCCTTGCGCGTCACTTCGACGTACACGACCCGTCGGTCGGAGACGTCGCGCCGACGGGTCACGAGGCCTTCCGTCTCGAGCTTGTCCAAGAGGCCGGGGAGGTCCGCGGTCGTGACCCCCATCCAGTGCGCAAGGTCCTTCGAGGTGGCCTTCCCCCCGTGAACGAGGAGACGTAGAAGCGTGACCCGAGGGAACGTGAGCCCGCCAGACGCTACCCCTGCTCGCGCTCGCGCATGGAGCGCGCGGCTCGAGCTGAGGAAGACCGGCCATAGCGCCTCAATCTTCTCTTCACGGTTCGACAATCGCATTACCTCAGCCGAGGGGAGCGGTGATGGAGGGCGGCTCCGAGGCGACCACCGGACAGAGGCAGGGACCTGCCCTCCTACTCCGCGATGGCTTGGGACAGAGCCGATCCCTTGGGGCTCACGTCCGAGCGGAGTGCACGTGACGCGAGGACCAGCGCGAGGGTGACGAACAGCCCGGCCCACGCCAGTAGGCCGAGCAGGTAGATTCCGGCGGGGTACGCGTAACCGTGCGTGCCGAAGAGGCTCATTCGCATCACATTCACGGCCAGCGAGATCGGGTTGAACCCGACCAGGTACTGAAGCCAGGCTGGCATGATGCTCACGGGGTACATCGCGTTCGAAGTGAGCAGGATGGGGAGCTGCAGGATCGTCACGACGCCGAAGTAGCTTTCCACCCGCTGAACGGCAAATCCGAACGACAGGAACAACGCGGTGAACGCGACGGAGAGGACAATCGCCGCGGCGAGGAACTGAGCTGCACCTAGAACCGAGACCGTCGAGCTGACCGTGAGGCCAGCGACCCCGGGTACGTGAGCGAGGAGGAGCGCGAATCCGACCACGAGGAACGCCGGGATCAGGGTGAGCATCCCGCGGAAGGTGAGCTCGGAGAGGAAGACTGCGCGACGAGAGATAGGGGTCGAGAGGATCCTCTGGAGAATGCCGAGCTGCTTGTCGAAGATGATCCCCGCTCCCGAGAACATGGCAGCCGTGACGCTGGCAAAAGCGACCATTCCCACCGCAAAGTAGGAGAAGTAGTTCGGGGCGCCCGACAGCGCGTTGCTGAGGACGTTCGCCGGCGTGCCTGGGGGGATCAGTCTCCCGAGGTCAAACGCTTGGCCGAAGAGCAACAGATAGAGGATGGGGCTCATGAGTCCCGAGATGACCCAAGTAGGTGCTCGGATCCACCTCAGGTACTCTCGATAGATCAGGGAGAACGCGGGAACCGCCATCATTTCCCCCTGCTCACAATACCCGGGTCGGTCGCATGGCTCGGGGATGTGGAGGGGGCATCACCCTCTTCCCGGTAAGCGTGCCCTGTGAGATGAAGGAAGACCTCGTCGAGCGTCGGCTTGAGCACGGTCACCCCGACGATGTCAATCCCCGCCCGCTCGGCGGCAATCACCGTCTTGGGGACGAGGGACTCGCCGTTCGAGCACTTCACCCGGTACGTGGCGCCGTTCGAAGCTACCGACGTGACCCCGGGGAGCGACCTCAGTAACGGGGTTAGATCGCCGGCGCCAGCAGCGGTCGACACCACGAGAGTGTCCCCGCCGACTCCGTCCTTTAGTTCGGAGGGCGTGCCCGACGCGACGATCCTCCCGTGGTCGATCACTGCGATACGATCGCAGAGCTGGTCCGCCTCGTCGAGATAGTGCGTCGTCATGAACACGGTCAGGCCCTTGGTCTCTCGGAGCGATCGGATGTACCTCCAGAAGCCGGCCCGACCTTGGGGGTCAAGCCCCAGCGTCGGCTCGTCCAAGAACACGAGCCGAGGCCGATGCACCATCCCGACCGCGAGCTCGAGGCGCCTGCGCATCCCGCCAGAGTAGCTCTTGACGAACTTGTCCGCGGCTGAACTGAGATCCATCTGCTCGAGTAGGTCGGACACATGGTTGCCGATCTCGCCGCGAGAGAGACCGTAGAAGCCGGCTTCGATCAGCATGTTTTCACGACCCGTGAGCTCTTCGTCGGCGGTCGATCTCTGGAACACTAAGCCCAGTCGCCGCCGGACCCCCTCGGGATCCGCTTGAACGTCGACGCCCTCGATCGTAGCGCGGCCGGACGTTGCGACCAGAAGGGTTGTTAGAATCGAAATGGTCGTGGTCTTTCCGGCTCCATTGGGTCCCAGGAAGCCGAAGATCTCCCCCCGTCGGACCTGGAAGGTCACGCCGGCCACCGCGACCGTCCCTTTACCCCCGGGCTTCGCAGGAGGGTAGACCATCCGGAGATCCCGCGCGTCAACCACGACGTCAGGTGGTCCGGCAGGACGAACCGAACTCGGGGCAGTCCCCGGGCTAACCTCAGTCGGCACGGTATCGACCCCCGACACCGCCGGTGGATCCAACGACGAGCGCGTGCCTGCCCGAGGAGTCCTTGGTCTCGCGTCCCATGATTGGCACGCCTGCGGACGCTGCGGGGGCTATATGGCTTCTACGGCTAAACAATGAATCACTAAGTGGTTAGTCAATAAATACGCTCGCGGTTGTCGTGGGCTCGTGCACGTGCTTCCCAGCGAACCTCGCGTCACAGGCGTGCCGGGACGCTACCGATTCACGTTCTTGCGGAGTCAACAGGAGACTCCCACTACCATGACCTTCACCTTCTCCACGGAGGGGACGGCGTTCCGGTATCGATCGAACCAGGCGATCCGCCTGGCACTAGCGGGCGTCGAGGACCCTTGGGGACCCTCGCGAGCCTTCTCGCTCTCGTCGAGCCCCAGTGAGCCCAACGTAGCCTCCGTAACGGCAAAGATGACGGGCTCCCCGTACAAAGAGGGGCTCCGGTCCCTGCGCCCCGGTGACCCTGTGGTAGCGATCGGTCCCCACGG
>JASHQN010000129.1 GCA_030039135.1 Thermoplasmata archaeon
GACGCCGGCGTCACCGCGCACGTCGCCGCCGACGGAGTCTCGGGGACCGTGTACTTCTCCGATCACCCCGTCCGGAACTGGCGGGACTTCCTTACGGTGGACGGGGACCGCTCCATCCTCTACTACTACCTCTGCCTGAACCGAGGGCTCATCCCGGCGGGAATGGGGCCGGACGAGCAGTGGACGATCTCGGTGCAACACTCCGAGGCGGACGTCGACCGGCACCTCGAGATCCTCGGCGAGGTCGCGGAGCGCCTCGCGGGGGCCCCCCAGGCCGGCGAGATCGAGGAGTCCGTCTAGTCCGTGGGTTCCGGTCTCTCTCCCTCACTCCGGCGACGCGACTGAGTCCCGGACCGGCGCAGGCGCCGGGTGGCCGGCGCGCTCCCCGTTCTCGAGGAACCGGTAGTTCCTCAGGAAGATCGCGAGGGCCCCGCAGGTGACGGTGAGCATCGCCCCGAGCGCGAAGAGCCAGTGGAAGGCGGCGGCGGTCGGGAGCTGCACGGGGGTCGAGACCGGCCCGATCGGGGTCGCGGTCGTCACGAAGAACGTCCCGGTGAAGCTCGCCAGGATCGTCGCGACCAGGACCGGTCCGATGCTGGCCCCGAGGTCCTGGAACATCTCCGAGAGGCCGGTCTGGATTCCCGTCTCGCCGCGGCGCGACGAGAGGACGACCACGTTCGTGATCGAGATGATCATCGCGACGAGGCCGACGAACGTCGGGATCGGGGCGAGCATGAGCTCGAGGTAGGTCTGGTCGAAGACGAGCAGCAGGAGGAACCCCACCGTCGAAAGGAGGGCCCCGACGAGCACCATCGGCTTCGGTCCGAACCGGGTGATCCCGCGGCCCACGAACGGCGCCGCGACGAGCATCGACATCGTCGTCGGGAGGCTGAGCACCCCGAAGGCGAACACCGAGCGGCCGAGGCCCACGATCGGGGTCTCGACCAGGACGGTGAGCCCGACGAAGCCGAGGAAGATCGCCGCCCCGACCAGGGTGATCGCAACGTAGCTGATCGCGAGGTTCCGTTCCCGGAACCGTTCGAGATAGACCATCGGGTCGGACGCGACCCGCTCCCGCCAGTAGAAGAGCACCGCGAGCGCCCCGGCGAGACCGAACAGCTCCGGGACCCCGAACGGGACGCCTCCGAAGCGCGTTCCGTCGAGGTTCGCCCAGCCCCACGAGGGACCCTGGGAGAGGGCGAGCAGGAACGTCCCCAGCGCCCCACCGAGTAGGGCCGCCCCGGGCACGTCCAGCTTGACCCTGAGGAGGTGGCGCGACTCCGGTAGCACGAGAACGACCGCGACCAGGATCGCGGCGGCGATCGGGATGACCGTGTGGTAGGCAAACTGCCACCCGTAGTTCTGGATCTCCCACGCCCCCACGAACAGTCCGAGCGCGGCCCCGATCGCGAACATTGCGGCGATCAAGCCTTGGGCCTGTCCGACCCGGGCGGGAGGAAGCTCCTCGCCCACCATCGCGAAGGCGAGCGGGAAGATCGCGAGGCCCATCCCCTGAATCCCGCGGACCGTGATCAGCAGGTACACCGCGTTGAATCGCGAGATGCCAAGCGCGCTCGCGATCTGGGGAGTGAAGCCGGTGAGCGCGACCGCGACCGAGTAGATCGCGAGCACGATTACCAGGATCCGCTTCTTGCCGTAGATGTCCCCGAGCTTGGCGAAGACGGGCGTCGTGGATACCCCTACCAAGAGATACGCCGAGACGGCCCACGCGATGGTGGTGTAGGGGACTCCGTCGTAGAAGCCGACCAGAACGGGGAGGGCCGGTACCAGCATCGTCTCGACATAGTTGACCATCAACGCCGCGGCGGCGAGGAGCACCAAGATGATCGCTCCCCGTCGGGCGGCCGCGCCGTCGGAGACCTCCGTCGAGGCTACCGTCCCTCTCGCTACCGCTTCGGCCGCCATCACGCCACGGAACGCGGCTCGAGACGTCAAACCCGCGTGCGGGCGCCGGCGACGAAGCTGACAAATCGCCCCCGACTTGTCCGATGTTGCCGCGCTTCCCGTCAAAATCGGAAACGTCATCCCGACCCGGTGGTGCTGGAAGGATTGGTGCCCGCTAGGGGTCTCGTTCCCGACGAGCTCGACATCGCGATCCTCCAGGAGATGTATCGGGCCGGCGCGGTCAATCTCGCCGGGATCGACCCCCGGCTGAACGCGAGCCGGGTGGCGCAATCGCTCGGGATCGGGCGGGCCCGCGTCGCCGCACGACTTCGCGCATGGCGAAGCTCGGGATTCCTGCGGAAGTACGACGTCTGGCCGAACCCGGCCCTGCTCGGCCTACAGGGCGCCTCGGTCTCCGTCCGGGTCGAGCACCCCCGGGTCAAACCGGACCTGATCGGCCGCCTGGCGCTCGTGGACGGGGTCGTGTCGGCCCTCGAGTTCCAGGGCGAGTGGATCACCCTCTCGATCATCGCCCCGGACGTCCCGTCGCTCGAGCGTCGGGCCGCCCTCATCCGCAGCTTCGCCGGCGTGGCCGAGGTCGAAGCCCCGATCCCGTGGCGGCTTCCGGAGCAGACCCGACCCCTCACCCCGCTTGAGCTGCGGATCGTCGGGGCCCTGCGGGCACGCCCCACGGCCACGCTCAACGAGATCGCACGGCAAATCGGAATCTCGACGCGGACGATGACCCGGAGGTATTCGGACCTGGTCGATCAGCTCGCGGTCTGGTTCCTGCCGGTATTCGACTTCCGTGCGATCAGCAACGCCGTACTCTCGCTGAACCTCCGGCTAAGGCCAGGGACGGAGCGCCGATCGATCGCCGCGGCCTTGCGCGCCAAATTCCCTCTGACGCTGGATGGGAACAGCGCGTCGGTGGGGCCCGCCTTCGGTGTCCCGGACACCATCTTCTTCGTGACCCTGAGCTCGGCCGCCCAGATGGAGGACCTCGAGCGTCTCGCAGAATCGCTGGCCGGGGTGGAGAGCGTCGAGCTCTACCATCTCGTGAGGATGCACGAGTTTCCCGATTGGTTCGACCGGCAACTGCGGGGGCTGATTCGGGCGGCGCCGTCCGCGACCGATCGGTCCCCGCCAGGCGGTGCCCGCAATCGTGGCCGGTAGCGCCCCCAGTGACCCACCGGTCGCCCGACGCCCTCCGGAGCGCTACCCTAGCGGTGCGGCATCCGCGTCAGGGGGCGAAATCTCCCTCTCTCGGGCGTCCTGCGTCCGAAGACGGTTATATGACATCCATCGTCTTTCCTCGTTCCCAGAGACCACGACCGCCCTCGAGGACTTCCTGAAATCCCAAAGGGTTCCCGACCT
>JASHQN010000130.1 GCA_030039135.1 Thermoplasmata archaeon
GTCTTCGTCGCGATGGCCGGGCTTTCGGCCGCCCTGCCGGGGGTCGTGGCCGCCCGGACCTTGAAGCCGGTGATCGGGGTCCCTCTTCACCGGGGCCTCGGCCTCGACAGCCTCCTGTCGGTCGTCCAGATGCCTCCGGGGATTCCGGTGGCGGCGGTCGGGCTCGACGCCGCGGAGAACGCCGCGCTGCTCGCGACGGAGATCCTCGCCCTCAAGTTCCCGGACCTTGCGCCGACCCTGGAACGGTACCGGGCCAAATGGCGCGAGGAGCCAACGACGACCGCCGGAGGCACGACGTGAACGACCCGGCCGCCTTCGTCGACGAGGCGGTCCGGCGGCTCCAGATCGAGGTCCCCGACCGGGCGATCATCGCCGCGTCGGGAGGGATCGACTCCACCACGGCGGCGATCCTCGCCGAGAAGGCGCTCGGGGAGCGGGCTCGAGCGATCTTCGTGGACACGGGGCTCCTGCGGGCGGGCGAGGTCGAGCGCGTCAGCGAGCACTTCCGGGCGGCGGGGCTCCGCTTCGAGGTCGTCCGCGCGGCCGACTCGTTCTTCGCCGCCCTCGACGGGGTCGCCGACCCCGAGGAGAAGCGGCGGAGGGTGGGGGCGGCGTTCATCCGGCTGTTCGAGACCGAAGCGAGCCGGATCGGGACCGACCGCCTCATCCAGGGCACGATCGCGCCCGACTGGATCGAGAGCGGCGGCGCCCTGCGCGACACGATCAAGACGCACCACAACGTCGGCGGAGTTCCCGCGGACAGCCGGCTCGTGCTCGTCGAACCGCTGCGCGACCTCTACAAGGACGAGGTTCGCGCGCTGGCCCGGCACCTCGGGATCCCGTCGGCGGAGCGCCAGCCGTTCCCGGGTCCGGGTCTCGCGGTACGGGTGAACGGCGTCGTGACGCCCGAACGCGTGCGGCGGGCCCGTGTCGCGAACGCGATCGTCGAGGAGGAGGTCGAGCGGGCCGTCGCCGGGGGCCAGATCCCGCGTCCGTGGCAGTACTTCGCGGTGCTCCTCGCGTCCCGGACCGTGGGGGTCACGGGCGACAACCGCGTCCACGGTGAGGCGGTGAGCGTGCGGATCGTCGAGTCGGTCGACGCGATGACGGCGACCGCGATGGAGGTCCCGAGGTCGGTGCTCCGGACGATCGCCGAGCGGATCACTCGAGAGCTCACCGGGGAGGTGGTCCGCGTGCTCTACGATGTGACGGACAAGCCCCCCGCGACCATCGAGTGGGAGTAGGCCGCTCGAGCTCGTCCGCGAAGAGCCTATCTACGCCCGCACCTCCGCACGGGAATCGATGAGCGATCCGTCCCGGGCCGCCGTCACCCGCGAGATCCGCCTCCCCGAGGAGATCGTCCGGGCGATCGAGGAACGGATCCGGGGCACCGGCTTCGCGTCCCCCGACGCGTTCGTCGAGTTCGTCCTCGCTCGACTGCTCGAGCGCCCCGGAGAAGGCTCGTTCAGCGAGGAGGACGAGCGCGCGCTCCGCGAGCGCCTGCGCTCGCTCGGGTACATCGACTAGGGCCGCCCCGGGCTCCGCAACCCTAAACCCGCCCGATCGCCTTCTCGGTGCGTGCTCGTCTGCCCGTTCTGCGGCGCTCCCGAGACCGACCGGATCGACCTCGAGGGAAAGCGCTTCCTCGTCTTCCGGTGCATGTTCACCCCCGAGGTCGAGCCGGGGCTCTCGGACGACGAGGTCGCCGAGCGGCTGCGCGGGGCCTTCGGACCGAGCGGGCGCGACTACTTCCGCGGCACGTGCGACCGCCTCCACGTCTACGTCACGCGGGGAGAGGGGGCCCGACTGCTGACCTCGACCGCCCCTGAGGCCGCCCGGCGTCGCTAGCGGGCCCGGCGGTCCGCGTACCACTGGACCAGGAACGTCGCGATCCAGAAGATCTCGGCGGCGGACAGGCTGACGAAGCTGATCCCGATGGAGACGGCGAAGACGAGCGCGGTGAGGTAGCCTCGCCGGCTGTAGTAGATCGCGAGCTCTGGCCCGAGCGAATCCTTCACGAGCTTCGCGCGGCGCGCGTAGTCCCAGAGCAGCGTGTTCGTGAGCCCTAGGGTCATCTGGATCCCGGCGAAGAGCACGACCGCGGTCTGCGTGTCCGAATAGTCGTCGAACACGGCGAGCACGAACGGCATGATCGCGATCTGGAAGAGCAGCGCGAAATTGATCCAGATCACCGCGCGATCGAACCGCGCGAGGTACTGGAAGGTCCGGGTGTGCACCGTCCACCAGACCGCGATCATGACGAACGCGAAGGCGTAGCCCAGGAAGACCGTCCAGTGGCTCCTCAGGTAGGAGGACAGATCGGAGTTGATCCTCGTCGCCGACCCGGTGTAGACCGGGACGACGAGCGAGATCACGAGGAGTGTGAGCGAGAAGGCGAAGACGCCGTCGCTGAGGGAAATGATCCGTCCGAGATCCTCGCCCGTGAGCGCCCCGCCGCGCGCGTGCGCCCTCCGCGACTCGGGCGTGGCCGCGGGATGCGTCTCGTCCTCGTACAACCCCTTCCGGTACGCCCGTTGCTTTTTGAGGGAGACGGGCGCGGAGGGCCGATCGATCTACGCGGTCGCTGGGCGCGACAGTTTCGCGAGGGCGGGATCCGTCGGCACGAGGTGCCGGGCGAGGCCGAGCTCGTCGGGCGTCGCGCCGAGCGCGAGTCCGACGACCTGCGGCAAGTGGAAGACGGGCATATCGAGGGGCCGCCCGACCGCCTTCTCGGCCTTGTTCTGGTAGGCGTCGAGCGAGATGTGGCAGAGCGGGCAGGGAGTGGCCATCGCGTCCGCCCCGTGCGCCTTCGCGTCGACGATCTGGCGTCCCGCGATCCGGCTGCCGACCTCGGGCTTGACGAACTGGATCGGGAACCCGCAGCACATCACGCGGCCGCGGTAGTAGACCGGCGTCGCCCCGAGCGCGGAGAGCAGCTTCTCGAACGATTCGGGTTCCTCGGCGCTCTCGCTCTCGAGCTCGTCGGCCGGACGGAGGAGATGGCAGCCATAGAAGGCACCGACCTTGAGGCCGGCGAGCGGGCGGCGGACCTTCGCGCGGATCGCGTCGATCCCAACGTCGTCGGTGAGCACCTTGAGCAGGTGCTTGACCTTCGTCGTGCCGCGGTACCCGATCCCGAGCGGTTTCAGCGCCGCGTCGACGCGGGTGCGGACCTTCGGATCGGCGAGCCGGACGTTCGCGAGGTTGAGCATCCCCGTGCACGTCGAGCAGATCGTGAGGAGGTCGAGCCCCGCTCCCTCGGCCAGCGCGAGGTTGCGCACGTTGAGCGCAACGGTCAGGACCTCGTTCGCCTCGTCCGAGAACCCCGAGCCGCAGCAGGAGAACTTGGGGAACTCCACGAGTTCGATCCCAAGCGACCGGCACACCCACCGGGTCGCCATGTCGAGCTCCTTGCCCGACTCCTGGGCGACGCACCCTGGATAGTAGGCGAGCTTCACGGCTTCCCCTCCGGGTGGTCGAGGGCTTCGTAGATCTTCTCGACCTCGTCCATCCCCTCGATCCGGTGGGGCTTGCGGATGAGTTCGGGCCGCTTGCGGACGATCCGGAGCCCCTGCGGGAGC
>JASHQN010000131.1 GCA_030039135.1 Thermoplasmata archaeon
AGCGCAACGAGCTCTACCTATTGGTCTTTCCCGGGTAGGGGACGACGCGCCCCGCGGCACGAGGTGCTTTAGCCCCCGAGCATCAATGCCCGACGCGGTGGGAGATGTTCTGCGGGATGGTGACGGTCCAGGCGAAGCCGGGCAGGACGGACGAGCTGGTCCAGGCGGGGCTCGACCATGCGAGGGCCCTCCGTCAGCAACCGGGCTGCGTGGCCGCCTTGGTCCTCGAAGAGCGAGGTACGCGGGCCCAAGTCAACCTCGCCGTCTTCGAGACCGAGGGGGACTTCTCGCGCGCTGTGGAGGCCACTGCGACCATCCTCCGTACCCACCGTCTCGATGAGCTCGTGGAGGGCCCCTCGAGCTTCCGCGCGTTCGACGTCCGGTCACCTCACGCGGGACCATCTCGTGATTCGACGAGGTAGGCGAACCTTGCGGGCGGAACCGTCCCGCCGTAGGGGCCTCCCCCGAAGGGCATAAGGCGTGGGTCGCCTACTATCGCGTCGGGCCGATGAACGCGCCGTCGCGCCGGATCGCTTGGATCAGTCCTCCGCCCGAGATTTGCACCCTGTGCAAGGAGCCCCTCGGCGATCCCGCGGAAACGAGCTCGTGGAACGGCAACCCGGCCCACCGGGACTGCGTACGGATCCACCTGCTTCAGCGGGACCCGGCGTTCCGGGAGACGTCCGACGGCAGTGAGACCCCTGAGGAAGGCGCGGACGCGATCGACGGGATCCTTCCTCGGGACGATGACGAGGCGGACTTCGAGTGAGCGGGCCAGCCGTGGGGCGCTGGTTAAAAATGGTTAAGCATAAGAAGGGGGTGTTCGTGGGCGAACGAGTACCCGTGGACACTGCCCGGGGAGTTCCATGCCAGAAGTTGTAATCACGTGCGACTGGACGATGATGAGCAACCACCACGGGAAGGAGTTCCTGGGGTTCGGCACCACCACCCCGGCCTACATCATGCCGGAGTCGGTCTACCGTCGGATGTTCTATCCGACCATGCCGACCGACGAGAACGGCTACCCGCGGCAAGCCCCGTACGGGATGCGGAAGATCGAAGCGTCGCTCATGGACGCCGGTTTCGACGCCCGGATCGTCCACCCGAGCTTCCTTTCTAAGTACATGCCGGGCGAGGCGAAGGTCCTCTTGATCTCGGGGCACGACTACTTCGGCCTCAATCCCCCCAGCTCCACGTTCGGGGGGGTCATGAAAAAGGACCCGCTGAACTGCGTGAATTTCAAGCGGATGCTCACCCAACCTGCGGTCGTCGAGGCGCGTAAGCAAGGCCTGAAGATCATCGCAGGAGGGCCGTGCGCCTGGCAACTCTCTCCCTCGACGCGGATGAAGCTGCCGTGGATCCAGGAGTTCCTCGACTCGTTCGGCGGGGTCGACACCGTCGTCGAGGGCGAGAGCGACCTCTTCGTGCGGGAGATCGTCGCGAAGGCGCTGCGCGACGAGTTCCTGCCACCGCATGTCGTCCTAGCGGCGAAGGAAGCGCCGAAGGTCGAGCAGATCTCGTCGATCCGATTCCCGAGCGTCAATGGGCTCATCGAGATCGGGCGGGGCTGCTGCCGCGGCTGCTCCTTCTGCTCGGTCACGACCCGACCGACCCGGTGGTACCCGCTCGAGAAGATCGAGGAGGAGCTCAAGGTTAACGCCAAGATCGGGGTCCGAAAGGGGATCCTCCACTCGGACGACGTCTACTTCTACGGCAGCCCGAACGTGATGCCGCACGAGGAGAAGCTCATCCCGCTCCTCAAGCTCGCGAAGCGCTACTACGAGCAGGTCGGCTGGAGCCACGTCGCCATCGCGTCGCTGATGACGAAGCCCAAGCTCCTGTCGAAGTGCGCGGAGGTGCTCGTCGACGACCGTCAGGCGTGGTGGGGCGTCGAGGTCGGGGTCGAGACCGGCTCGCCGCGTATGATCACCGCCGCGATGCCGGGGAAGGTGGCGCCGTTCAAGGCGTCCCAATGGCCCGAGCTGGTGGTTCAGGCGGCGGGCCTCATGAACGACAACCACGTCTATCCGGCGTGCACGTTCATCGTCGGGCTCCCGCAGGAGACCGAGGACGACGTGGCCCGCACGATCGACCTCATCGACGACCTCTGGGACTTCAAGGCGATCCTCGTGCCGATGTTCTTCGTCCCGCTCGGACACCTCAAGTCCCGGGACTGGTTCCGGCGCGACCGGCTCTCCCCCCTGCAGGAGGAGCTCCTGAAGCGCGCGTTGACGCACGGCCTCCGGCAATCGCCCCGACTGCTCCGCGACTTCTTCGATTGGGAGGGCAACCACACCCGGCTCTACCGCACGGCCTTCCGCGGGTTCATCGGGTTCTTGGAGTGGGTGGCGAAGGCCCACGGCCTCTACAGCCCCCCCACCAAGAAGGGTCGCGACATCGTCGACCCGAACCGCTTCCCGGACCGACTGCCGGTCCCGACGATCCCGGTCCGCGAATAGCCGCTACGGTTCGTCCCCGGGCGCCTCGGACGCGTCCGGGTCGGCGGGGAGCGGCGCGGACGGGCGGGGTCCGCGGTACGGCTCCGGAGGGTTCTCGAGAGGGCCGGACGGCGTTTCGACCACCCGCATCGTCGTCTCCTGGCCGTTCCCGTCGTAAGCGCGCCACGCCCCTTGCCCGAACGGGGCCCCCAGGATGAAGTGCCGTCGACCCCAGCTCCGGAACAGCCGGAGGTCCGCTTCCGAAGGTCGGAGCGACCCGGACGGGTGCGAATGGACCGTGCCCGCGACGGAGAGATCGGCGTGGAGCATCCAAAGTTGGAAGTTCGCGTGGCGCCGGCCGGCGGTCGTTCCGGGGAGGAGGAGGATCTCGCTGATCACGCCGGGAGGGTCGGCGCGCAGCACCCCGCCGAACTCGTTCGGGAACGCGGACCGCGCGCTCGCGAGCGCGGTGTCGAGCGCTCGGCGCGTGATCGCGGTCGGCGTGTCGCCGAGGCGGGGTCCCCCCGAAGGAAGTTTACGGTGGGGGCGAAAGATCGGCAAGCTTCGACCCCTCCTCGGCGAACTCCTCGGACCAGGGTAGGATCCGCTTCCCGCGCAGCCGCTGGAAGAACTGCGAACCGAACCGCACGAGCACGGCGCGCCGCGGGGATCGATAGATCGTGACGGGCGCGGACGGGTCGAGCGGATACTCCGAGTCGCCGTCCGCCACCACGACCGCTCCCGGAGAGGTCTCGACCGGCCGTAGCTGCACGGTCCGCAGCGGCTCGAGGATCACCGCGCGCGGGTCCGTCCGGAACGGCGCGATCGAGACGAGTACGATCGCATCCACGGCGCTATCGACGATCGGGCCGCGCGAGCTGAGCGAGTAGGCGGTCGAACCAGTCGGGCTCGCGACGATGAGCCCGTCCGCCCGCAGCCGGCCGGCGACGTGGCCGTCGAACGCGATCTCGAAGAGACCCATCTTCGCCACCGCGGCCGAGTGCACGACGAACTCGTTGGTCGCGTCCGGCAGGGAGCGGCGACCGATCTCGGCAGCGAGCTTCATCCGCTCCTCGAGAAAGTAGAACCCCCGCAGGAGCCGCTCGATCGCCGAGTCGATCTCCCTCGGCTGGCGCGCCTCGACCTCCGCGAGCACCCCCACCGTACCGGCGTTGATCGGTAGGAGCGGCGCCGAGCAGCGACGCAGCGAGTGCAGGAACGTCCCGTCCCCGCCGATCGCGACGAGCACGTCGGGGCTCATCTTCTCCAACGGAAGGTGCGGAAGCCCCGCTCCAACGCTCCCGATCTCGTCGCTGAGCACGAGCTCGGCGCGATCTTTGGTGAGCTCGACCACGTGGGCGGCGAGCTCGAGCGCTCCGGGCTTCTCGGGGTGGGCGGTGAGTCCGATCTTCATAGGTAGTCCGCCTCCGCGGCCTCGCGGAACGCGGGGTCGCCCCAGGCGAACACGCTCGACCGACGCTCGACCTGGAGGGGGAAGGCGTCGAGGCTACGGCCGGTCGCATCCCCCACCCCGCCGCCCGCCTCCAAGAGGATACGGTAGGCCGCTGCGATGTCCGTCGCCCGGAGGTTCCGCGCCTCGGACCGGTTCTCGAAGAAGTAGCCGTCACCGCTGCCCTGCGCCACCAGGAGCATCTCCTGCGACGCGCACCCCAGGGACCGGACCCGCCGGGCCTTCCCCGCCAGGCGGACCGATCGCTCGCTCGCGTTCGCGCCAAGGTTGACGTAGACTGTCTCGCCCCGGACGTTCCACGGTCGGGTACGGATCGGCCGCCCATCGCGGAAAGCTCCCCCGCCCCGGGTCGCCCACCAGGTCGTTCCGTGATGGAGGTCACGAACGAGCCCGACGTCGATCCCCGAGAGGTCCCGGCTGCCCAGGGCCAGCGAGACCGCGTAGAACGGTGCGTTGCGCAGCACGTTGTAGGTGCCGTCGATCGGGTCGACGACCAGCGTCCGGTCCCCTCCCCGAGCCACCGGGCCGATCTCCTCGGAAAGGAGGTCCCAGTCGACCCCCTCGCTGTCGAGGACCCGGAGGATCTCCGCCTCGGCGAGCCGGTCGAGCTCCTCCGTCGGCGTTCCGCTCGCTCCGATCGCCACCACATCGGCGCGGTGGGGCGAGCTGCGCGCGTCCCGCACGACCTGGTGCACCCGCACGCTCGCTCGGTACAGGATCTCGAGGTCCGCGGTCGCACGCTCGGTCACGGCGGCGGGACGGGACCGAGGGTAATTGACCCTTTTTCGATGGCCGCTCGCGTACCCTTATCTAGGCGATTCGCTCGGGCCGGTGATGGATTTCCAGTTCCTCGGCGGAGCCTCGGAGATCGGATCGCTCGGCCTCGTCATCCGGGATCAAGGCCGGACGCTCCTCTTCGACTACGGGATGACGCCGACCGATCCCCCGACGTACCCCCGACCGGCCCCGACGAACCTCGACGTCGCGTTCCTCTCGCACGCCCACCTCGACCACTCGGGGATGACCCCGGTGCTCAGCCGGCTTCCGAAGACACGGATCGTCGCGACCCCCGTGACGATCGCGGTCGCCGACCTCCTCACCCGGGACGCGCTCAAGGTCGCGAGGATGGAGGGGTTCCTCGCGCCCTACAACGTGCAGGACGTGCAGTCGCTCCACGCCCGGTTCACGGCGCTCGACCGGCACGCGACCTTCCGCCACCACGGCATCGAGGTCGAGCTCACACCCGCGGGCCACATCCCCGGTGCGTCGATGATGCTCTACCGGGGCCAGAAGGACGTACTGTTCACCGGCGATCTGCAGACGATCCCGACGCACCTGGTCGGTGGCGCAGAGCCCGTTCTGTGCGACGTGCTCGTCACGGAGTCGACGTACGCGGGCCGGGACCATCCCGATCGGAAGGAGACCGAGCGGCGATTCCGTCACCGCATCGCCGAGACGGTCGAGCGGGGCGGGAAGGTCATCGTTCCAGCGTTCGCGGTGGGCAGGGCCCAGGAGGTCCTGATGGCGCTCGCCGCATCCGGCTTCGAGATCTACCTGGACGGGATGGCGCGCACGGTGAACGAGATCTACCTCGGCGCGCCCGACTACCTGGCCGACGCTCGGCGATTCCGACGCGCGCTCGAGGGCGTGCACGTGGTCCGCGGCCCCACCGAACGGCGAAAGGCGCTGCGGGAGGCCGACGTCGTCGTGACGACCGGAGGGATGCTCGACGGGGGGCCCGTGCTCTACTATATCGGCGAGCTCTACCGCGACGCGAAGAGCTCGATCTTCCTCACGGGGTACCAGGTCGAAGGGTCGAACGGCCGTCAGCTCATGGACGAGGGAACGCTGACGATCGACGATGCGACGGTCCACCCCGCGTGCGAGGTCGAGAAGTTCGACTTCTCCGCCCATGCGGGCCATTCGGAGCTCGTTCGGTTCATCAAGGAGACGCGGGCGCAGACGGTCGTCCTCATGCACGGGGACCACCGGGAGGCGCTGCGCGACGCCCTGCCGACCTCGATGAACGTGGTGCTGCCGGACAACGGGAAATCGTTCACGGTCTGACGGGGCAAGCCGTCAGCCGGTACCGCGCTCGCGCCGGGTCGGTCGGCGCCGGCGTCGCGGGGCTTCGGTCGGTACCTCGACGTCCGGCTCGGGAAGGGATTCCGGCGATTCCTCGATCGTCTCCTCCATCGGCGGCATCTCGTCCCGCGGTCGGAGACGGTCTCTGAGCGTTTCCCACAGCCGATCGATCCCCTCCCGGGTCACCGCCGAGACGCGGAGACGGCTCGTCGCCCGGTGCGCGAGGTCGGCCTTCGTTTCCACGTCGACGATCGGGAGCGTCGGGTACTCTCGGTGCCAGCGGGCGAGGAGCGCTTCCTGCTCCTCGAGCGTGTACCCCGAGTTCCCCGTCGGGTCGATCACGAACAGGACGACCGTCGCGGCGCGGCCCACGGCCGTCGTCGCTTCCTCTTCGGCGAGGTTCCGACGCTGCGCACGTCCCAGCACGCCGGGGGTATCGAGCACCTGGAGTCGGTCGAAGCCGAGGTCGGCGTGGCCGACGGCGATCGAGAGCGTGGTGAACGGATAGGCGGCGATCTTCGGACGCGCGCTCGACAGGCACGCGACGAGGGACGACTTCCCCACGTTCGGAAAGCCGGCCACGACCAAGGTCGGCGCCCGGGGGTCGAGCTGGGGCCGGTCCCGAAGGAACCGAGCGATCGCCCGGACGCTCTCGAGGTCCGGGTCGATCTCTCGCACGAAACTGGAGACCCGCCCGTAGAACGCCCGGACCGTGTCGCCGAACGCCTCCGGCCCCGACGAGCGCGCGATCGCCTTCTCGGCGTCCCGGGCCATCCCCCGGATTCGCTCTTCGGCGTGACGGACGCGACGGGTCGCCCGGGCGAGCGTTCCGTCCCCGAACGCTGCCGCGACGAGGGCCGTC
>JASHQN010000132.1 GCA_030039135.1 Thermoplasmata archaeon
GCTCGGTCTGGAACACGCCGAGCCCGAGGACGGGGATTGCAGGGCCCTGGTTCAGCCGCACCCGGCTCGCGAGGTCGCGGAGTGGAAACTCCGTCATCGGGCACTCCGATCCACGGAGGCCCGTCCCTGAGGGCGCGGTGCGCGGAACCGGCTCCCCATGCCCCGGGCCCGGAGCCGCTCGTCATAGGCCCTCAGCTGTGATTCGTGCTCGGGACAGAGCGAGAACGTGCGCCAGAGTGTCCCCGGCGCGGACGGGTCCGAGGAGGCCGCGCACAGCTCCACGGGATGCGGCCGGTCGTCGCAGGGTCCGCCGGCGCCCGGATCCGGCTCCCCTACCTGGCTGCGAAGCGCAAAGTCGTAGGCCGCTCCCATGTCGCAGAGAGGACGCTGGAAGATCGCGCTCATCGGCGGACCGCCCGGGCAGGTTCGATCCCGAGATAAAGGGGTGCGGCCGCGCGACCCGGAACGCTATCTCCCCGGCCCGACCTCGGTGGCTCGAACGCCCGGCCGGACGGGCCCGGGGCGACCAGGAAGGCGCACCAGTGCCGATCGTGCGGGCGAACGGGGCCGAGATCTACTACGAGCAGAACGGGACGTCGGGCGATCCCGTCGTGCTGATCCATGGGTCCTGGGTCGACCACCACAGCTGGGATCTCGTCGTCCCGGGTTTCGCCCGCGCGACCCAGACCGTCGCCTACGATCGACGCGGCCACGGAGAGAGCTCCGGACCCCCGCGGACGCGACCGGTCCGCGACGACGCGAGCGACCTTGCCGCGCTTCTCGAGGTCATCGATCTCTACCCGGCACACCTCGTCGCCCACTCCTACGGTGGGGCGGTCGCGCTGCGTCTCGCGATCGACCGGCCCGAGATGGTCCGCAGTATCTCGATCCACGAGTCGACCTTCGTGGGTCTTCTCGCCGACGATCCCGCGTCCGCGCCCGAGGCCGAACGGCTCCTTGCCGGTGTACGCGCGCTGCAAGCGCTCATCCGGTCCGGCGAGGTCGATCTCGCGGCCTCCCAGTTCGTGGACGTGTTCTCGAGCGAACCGGGAGCGTGGCAACGCTTGCCGGCCGACGTGCGGGCGACCTTCGTGAGGAACGCCCCCCGCTGGGTCGAGGAGTTCGACGATCCCGACGCCTTTGCCCCCGACCGGGCCGCCTGCCGAGACCTGCTGATCCCGGCGCTGCTCACCGACGGGAGCCAGAGCCCCCGGTTCCTCCACCGTATCATGCGCGCGCTCGGCGTGCTGCTGCGCAACAGCCGGGTCCAGGAGATCCCGGACGTCGGACACGTGCCGCACTTGGTACGCCCGGATCAATACGTCGGTCTCGTCGGCTCGTTCCTGCTCGAGCGGAACGTGCCGAGCACGTGATGGGCCGGTCCGCGACCTCACCTCGACGATGGCGGCGCAGGCTCCGCTCGTCGGCTACTTCGGGGGAGCGTCGACGAGGCCCGAGGCGTCCAAGAGGTCGAGGACACCCTTGCCGAGCCATTGGCCCCCGTCCACGGCGAGCACTTGACCGGTGATGTAGCTCGCCCGCGAGCTCACGAGAAACCGGACGCTGTCGGCGATCTCCTCGGGCGTCCCGAAGCGACCGAGCGGCACCCCGCGACGGACTGCCTCAACGATCGCGTCCGAGATCCAGAGTTGGTGATCCGTGCCTTCCGTCCGGACCGGTCCCGGGGCGACCGCGTTGACGCGGATCCCGTAGCGGGCCCACTCGACCGCGAGGCTCCGTGTCAGGGCGAGAACCCCGGCCTTGGCCGCGGCCGAGTGGGCCGTACCCGGACCCGCCATCCAGGCGTACGCGGCGATGATGTTCACGATCGACGGATGCGACCCTCCCCGCAACAGCGGGAACGCCGCGCGGGAGCAGAAGAACGTGCCGTCCAGCACGATGCCGACGACCGCCCTCCAGCCGTTCGGGCTCATCTTCTCCGCCGGCACGATGAAGTTGCCGGCGGCGTTGTTCACGAGCACGTCCAGGCGGCCGAACTCCGAGCGCACGGATTCGATGAGACGGTCGACCTGGTCCGGAAGGCGGACGTCGGTCGGCACGGCGAGGACCTTGGCACCATGACGGCGCAGTTCCTCCGCCCCGGCTTGAAGGTGCTCGGCCGACCGGCTCGCGATCGCAAGATCGAAGCCATCCTCCGCCAAGCCGGCGGCGATCGCGCGGCCGATACCCGTACCTCCGCCGGTCACCAGCGCAACCGGACGCGGGTTGGGCGGGCCTGCCGTCACGCCGAGGCCAGCGGAAGGTCAGATTAACGGCATCGTACCACCGGGCGTGCCAAGCTCGCCCGGGCCCGATCTCAACCTGTCGTCAACGCGGCGCGCACCGCACTGAGGTCGGCATCGGAGAGGCCCCGTCCGAGCGTCCCGTCGCGCCGGCACGTCGGAACGCCGTCACGGAACACGACGACGGTCGGAACGACCTCGATGCTGAACCGGTCCCACAGGGGACTTCCCTCGTCGGTGAGGTCTCCGATGCCGAGATGAAAGGGACCGGATCCTTCGAGCGCTTCGAATTCGGGCCCGAAGGTTCGGCAGAACGGGCACCAGTCGGCCAGGAAGGCGACGGCCCACGTTCCTCGCCGCCTCAGATGGTTTCCGTCGAATGCGTCCGGGTCCAGCCGCTCCATCGTTCCCCGCCCTGTCGGCCGACCGAACCGGGCTCGGTCCACCGCGCTCGAGCTCTTGGCGCTGCCGCCGCCTCGAGATCCGGGATCCGCGAACGAACCGCTCTCACTTGAAGCGGTGCGCGGTGAGGACCCCCGCCTTCCATGTCGTCCTGGCGCGTCCCCATCGAAGCCCGGGGCGACGCGCAGTTCCCGGGTCGGGTGCGGGGCACCATCGAAGTCCACCGCTTCGAGAGCCATGTCCTGAAGGGAAACCCTTGGGACGACCCCACGGAGCGCGACCTCCCCGTCTACACTCCACCTTCCGGTCGAACCGATGGTGCACCCCTCCTCGTGCTCCTGAGCGGGTACGCCGGTGCCGGATACCTGCACTTCCAGCGGGGGCGATATCTCGAGAGCTCGATCGTCGAGCGCCTCGACCGGTTGGTCCGCACGGGGGCTGCGCACGAAGCGGTCATGGTCGGTCCGGATTGTCTCACGACGCTCGGCGGCAGCCAGTACCTCAACTCCTCGGCGACCGGCCGCTACGAGGATTACGTCGTGAGCGAGGTCGTTCCCTGGATACGGAAGCGGTACGGCACCGGGCCGACGGCCGTGCTCGGTACCTCGAGCGGAGGCTACGGCGCCCTCGTGCTCGGGCTCCGTTACCCGGACCTGTTTGGCGCGCTCGGGTCGAACGCGGGCGATGCGCTCTTCGAGTATTGTTACCCTCCCGACTTCCCCGCAACCTTCCGAGAGCTCCGAAAGGAAGGGGGCCCGGAGGCGTTCCTTCGGCGGGTCTTGCAACGACCGATCAGCGGGATGGGGGCCTCGAACCCGACCTCGCAGGCCCTCTCGATCATGGCCTACGCCTCCGCGTACTCGCCGATCGAGAGTGAGCCGGGCCGGTTCGACCTTCCCATCGACCTTGAGACGGGCGCGCTTCGGCCCGAGATATGGGCGAAGTGGCTGGCCTGCGACCCGGTCCGGATGATCGAGGACCCCCGCCACGGCGACGCAGCACGGCGGCTACGCCTACTCTACGTGGACGGGGGAACGCGCGACGAATTCGGGCTGGACATCGGAGCCCGCGTTTTCGCCGCGGCCGCACGCCGACAGGGCGCGCGGATCGACTTCGAGGAGTTCGACGGGATCCACACGGACCGAGGACCGCGGTACGACGTGATGATACCGAAGCTGCTCGACGCTCTCGGCGAACCACGTGCGGACGCGCCCTCCTCGCTTTAGTACCCCATTCGATTCGCCGCTCGGACTCGCGAGCAGGGGAAGAACGGTGATCCGGGACGGCCAGCTCATCTGCGACAGCTGCCAGACAGTGATCTCGCGTATCACCGATGTGCCGGCCGATGGCTGGCAGAAGATGCACAACCTCTGTGCGACGTGCTTCGCTGCGCTCTGGCAGAAGTCGATCCAGCGTTAGTGGGCCGAGTTCGGGCGATTAGGCCCGAGGAACGCCCTCTCCCTCGAGGGGGACGAACGCCTCGTCCTCGAACCAGGCCAGAACGATCGTGTACCAGCTCAGGACGAGGAGGAGGGGCAGCTCGGGTAGCTTCGCTCCTCTTGCGCTGGTCACCACCGCGCCGCCGATGAGCTTGCGGCCATCGCGGACCGGCTCGATGTGCAGGATCTGCTCGCCGGAGTCGCTCGTCACCTGCCACGCCGGAAGAAGGACCCCTGCGCGATGGAACCGGTAGGAAGGCGCCCCTACGATGTCGATGCGGTGGTAGTTGAGGTGAATCGAGACCCGGGCGAGGTCGCTCGTCGCTCCCTCGAGCCGGAGGCTGGCGCGGGGATTGAGAAATCCGACCCGCTTCAAGGTCCAAGTGGCGGACGCCGTCCGAGCAACCGCGAGGGTGCCGCCGTGACTCTTCCAAGTGAGGTCCGCCGCGAGAGTGTCGCCCGAGAGGAGCTGGAAGGCGATGGGCGCTTCCTGGGTCCGGAGCCACCGCAACGCGGTGGCGTCGAGCGAAGCGAACGCGGCCGGTTCCATGCGGGGGGCTACCGCTCGGACCGAACTTAAGGCCGCGCCGGGGACTGGGATCTCGGTTTCGGCAGAGGGGCCCGGGCGTCGAGCTCGTCCTCGATCCCGTTGATCTCGGTGAGCGCGGATCCGACGTCCACCGTCGCCACGGCCCCGGACGGGACGGGACGGTAGTGACGGGCGGGAAGGAACGGGACCTCTTCCTCGCTCCATGCCGGCGGACGAGGCGCAACGGAACCGACCGCGGTAATGGACGGCGCGGGCCGGCCCCCGTCACGGAGGACGTTCCGCTCGCCCCGGTGGGCGGGGCGCGAGGGCGAGCTCGGAGACCCGTCCTCCGGCCCCACCGCGAAGTACCACGCGAGGGTCGCGCCGATCGCCGCGATGAATCCGAGCGTCATGAACAGCCCCCAAATGCGGAGGACTCCGAGACCGGCCACGGGGAAGGTGGCGAACGTCGCCCCCGCGGCGATAAAGAGCACTCCGGTGAGGACTAGGAGCGGAAACGCGGCTTCCAGTCCTGAGCGTCGAGGCCTCTGCTCTCCGCTCGCTCGCCCGGCCGTATCGCCCACGGACTGCCTCTGGCTCAGTGTTCGGCGCAAACAGTGGTGTACGACCAATACTAGTTATCGGCCGGCCGCCCCGAGCGCCCCGGAAGCGAATGTCGTGAATACGTATAAATACGCAGACCACGAATTCAATACGGCCCGAGGGGTAAAATGGCAAAAGGCAAGCTCGGCCAGCGGACTATCTACGCGATGACGATCGTGACGATTCTAGCGGTTGCCGGCGGCTACGCGGCTGCGGCGGCATTCAGCCAGACCACCGTCACCCAACACAGCGAGGGGTACAACGTCACGAGTGCGGTGACGCCGGACTGGCCGACGGCCCCCACGGTGCAGTACGTGACCATGCCCGGGACGGTGCCCTCGACGATCACCTGTGCGTCCGCCGGAAGCACGAGCGGTACCTCGCCCTTCACATTCGACGTGCTGCTAAACATCTCGGCTGGCAACAAGGGTTGCAACGCAGGGGATTTCGGTGAG
>JASHQN010000133.1 GCA_030039135.1 Thermoplasmata archaeon
ACGCTGCAGTCGCCGGACACTTTCGGACACACCGGTGCCGGCGGCGTTGAGTGCTGGGCCGATCCGCGGGATCAGCTCGTAGCCGCCTTCTTCTCGGCGGTGCCGCAGTCCGAGATCTCGACCCGGGTGTGGGCCCGGTACTGGCGGAACGACCTCTTTGCCAACGCCGTTACTGCCGCCATCACGGAACCCTAACCGTCGACGGCCGAGTGGCGTTCGGGCGCTCCTCCGCTGGCTCACGAACCCGCTACCTGTTCTCGACAGCCCGAAAGGGGACGATTTAGGGGGCGCTCGAAAGGACCCTCGACGCGGGGAAGGTCGCTCTTTCGACCGTAGAGGGCCGACAGAGGACTATCGGCCCTTTGTTCTCACGAGGGGTCAGCCGCGTCGCAGACACCCGCCGCCGGCGCGGCCGGGCGGGCGGCCGAATCCTCGGGAGCCGTGATTGTGTCGACCGGGACCGCGTGGAACGTCGTCCGTTGGGCTGGACCCGCGACGACTCCCAACGTACCCCGGGCATGGCGTGACCCTCGCGGAGGCGGCAGCGAATCAGACGACGCGTCCGTAGTCGAACAGCGTCAACCGGCATTCGGAGCAGCGCCAGCCCCGGAAGGTTTCGGGGAGCCACAGCCATCGCTTCCCCATCGTTTCGCCCGCTGGCCGATACGTCGTGGGCTCCTTCAACCACTGGAGTCGGGCGGGGGACCAAACAAACCCTACTTCCATCGCTTTTCCGCAACGGGGGCAGGTGACCGTTGGCGGGAGCGCCACCTACTGGCCATCACCGGGCCGGTCCAAAAGCATACCCCCGGTCGGCCGGGGCACCCGACGATACTGGGGCGGCTCGATCATCCGCGACGGGCGCGAAGGACGAGGTCCAGCCGTCGCCGTCGGGCCATGGTCGGCTCGACGGAAAACCCCACGAGGCACCGGCCCCCATCGAGAGGTCGACTTGTCGAGACCGTACGGGCCCGCAGGCGGAGATCGTGCGAGCGGTTCCACGTTCGAAAGGGGTGGAGACGACGGGCGGACGCCCGGTCCCGGCCTCGGCCCGCGCAGGGGCGATACGGGATGGCCGAGCCTGCCGCCGAAAGGGACGCCGTGCCCATGCCAACGCCTGAGTTTCCCGCGATCGACCTTTTCGAGCACCGGGGGATTGCCCCCGTGAGGGTCACCGCTCGCCGGACGGACAACCCGAACGTCGACGACGGGCGATGAATCGATGATCGTCAAGCCGAGGGAGGGAATCGAACCCCCAGGAAACGGATCTGCAGTCCGTCGCATTAACCATTCTGCCACCTCGGCGCGGCGGGGGGCAGGGGTGTCCGACTTAAATGCCTCGGGGCGCGCTTCCCGGCGCCCTAGATGGGCCGGAAGCCTCGGCCCGCGAGAAGGAGACCCGTTCGAAATCCGAGGCGAAGCCGCCCGGCCCAGGGCAGCGACCTCCCGCTCGCGCTGACCCGTTGTTCGCGCAGCGCCTCGAGGAGGTCGTCCGTCGTCGCGATCGGGGGCTCGAACTCGGTGAAGGCCCGTCCGACGTCGGCGAGCACGTGCGCGTCGCTGCCGCCGATCATCCCGAGGCTGCGGCGCGCGGCGACCTGCTCGGCCCGAAGGTTCGCGATCTCCGAATTGTGACCGTTCCGCGTTTCGATCGCCGTCACCCTCGCCGACTCGGCGACGCGGCGGCCGACGCCATGGGCGCGGCGGAACGGGTGAGCGAGCGCCGGCACGCCGCCATGGCCGCGCACCCACTCGATCGTCTCGACCACCGGCCGGTGCGCGGGCGGCGCCTCATCGACCCCGAACGCGAGCAGATGACCAGCCGCGGTCGACACCTCGACGCCGGGCAGGAAGAGATACGCGGGGTGCTTCGCCCGCAGTTCGTCGAGCGCCGCGTGGGCTCGCACGCTGTTGTGGTCGGTGATCGCCACGCCTCGCAGCCCGACGTAGGGCAATCGAGCGGCGATCTCCTCGAGCGAGAGGCGGGAGTCCGGAGAATACGCCGAGTGCACGTGCAGGTCGATGCGCACCGCGTCGGTCATCGCACTCGGGACCCGATCGGGACGTCTTGGGAGGGCCGCGCGGGACGGCCGGGCCCGAAGTCCAGAAGCTCGCCCACCAGTGCCTCCCGTCCGGCCATGCGGGCGACCGCGACGGTGCCGGGAGCCCACTCTCCGGGCACCTGGATCTCGCGACCCCCCACGTCGAACCGCGTCGATCCCTCCTCACCGGGCCCCACGGCGCGTACCACGGCGAGCGAGACGTTCGTGAACTCCTCGTAGGAGATCTCGCGATCGGTCGCGCTCGCCCCACGGACGAAGGCGCCCGGGGGAACGCCCGAGGGCGGCGCCACTAGCACGGCCCGGTCCCCGGCGTCGGCGGCGAGGACCATGCCCTGGGAGGTCATTCGGCGGATCGTGCGGGGGGTGAGGTTCGAGAGGAGGACGATCGGCCGGTCCTGGAGTTCCTCGGCGGAGTAGGAGGGGCGGAGGCCGGCGACGAGGGTCCTGGGCTTCGGTTCCCCAACGTCCACCTCGAGGACATAGAGCTTGTCCGCAGATGGGTGGTTCGCCACATGGCGGACGATGCCGGCGCGAGCCGCGAGCGGGGGCGGGGCGGGTGAGCCCACGGCGGATCCCGAGCTCTCGACCCGGCGGGTCGAGGCATCCGCCGCCAGAGGCTCTGCCCGGGGGAACAGCGGAGCGATCGTTCCCAGGGGCTGGCCCGGAGGAGGGGGCAGCAGGGCCCGCTCCCAGTCTCCCGGGCCCGGAGGCTCGGCGAAACCGAGCATTCGGAACGCGGCCTCGCACGAGAACGGAAGCACGGGAGCGAGCCACGTCACGATCGCCTGGATGCGCCAGAGGGATTCGTAGACGACACGGTCCCGGTCCGGACCGTCGAGCGCCCACGGACGATCCTCCTGGAACCGGCGGTTCGCCTCCCGGACCTCCTCGAGGCAGAGGTCGAGGGCCTCCTTCAGAGCGACCCGTTCGTACTCCCGAGTGATCCGCTCGTGCGCCGCGCGCACGCGCTCCCCGACCCCGTCGGGGGTCTCGGCGCTCCAGTTGCGGGGCGGTGCCGGGATCTTTCCTTCGTACCGGTCTCGTGCGAGGACGAGCGTCCGCTGGAGGAGGTTCCCGAACTGATTGGCGAGCACCTCCTCGCGGACCTTGTCGAACTCGTCCCAGTTGAGCTCGGTGTCGTGGTTCTGAGGGGCAAGCAGGGCGGCGTAGAAGCGCACGACGTCGGGGGGATACTCCTCCAGCATCCGCCCGACGAAGGCTTCGCGCTCCTGGGTCCGGGATCTCGAGACCTTGACGCCGGAGAGCGTCAGCCACTCGTTCGCCGGAACGTCGTAGGGCAGATGGAGACCGCCGACGCCGATCAGCATCGCGGGCCAGACGATCGTGTGGTGGAACTTGTTGTCCTTCCCGACGAAGTAGTAATGGTGCGCCGGCTCGCGCGCGTCCCAGTATCGGCGCCAGGCTTCCGGCCGCCCAGCTCGGATCGCCCACTCCTTCGACGCGGAGAGGTAGCCGATCACCGCTTCGAACCAGACGTAGATGCGCTTCGAATCGTAGCCGTCGAGCGGGATCGGCACTCCCCAGTCGAGGTCCCGCGTGATCGGCGTCGGGTGCAGGCCCTCGGCCAGGAAGTTCTCGGCGACGCGGATGACCCCCGGCCTCCAGTGCGGGCCCTCGCGGGCGAGATACGCCTTGAGCTCTGGGGCGAGACGATCGAGCTCGAGGTAGAAATGCTCGGACGGCCGGAACTCGGCCGGCGTCCCGTCGATCGAGCAACGGGGGTTGCCGAGCTGCTTCGCGTCGAGCGGGCGACCGCAGCGGTCGCACTCATCTCCCCGTGCGCTCTCGAAGCCGCAGTACGGGCAGGTGCCGACCAGGTACCGATCCGGCAGGAACCGGCGGTGCTTCGGGCAGTACGGCGCGGTCTCCGTCCGGCGCTGGAGAAAGCCGTTCTCGAGCAGGGTGAGGAACACCTCACCGACCGTTCGCTCGTGCAGCACGGTGTGGGTCGTCGTGAACCGGTCGAACGAGATCCCGAGGCGGTTCAGCGCGTCCGAGTTGATGACATGGAAACGGTCCGCGAGCTCCGCCGGGGACACCCCGGCCTTTTCGGCCGCGACGAGGATCGGGGTCCCGTGCATGTCGGAGCCCGAGACCATGAGCACCTCGTCGCCCCGAAGCCGGTGGAACCGGGCGAAGATGTCGGCCGGCACGTAGGTGCTCGCGAGATGGCCGAGGTGCTGCGGACCGCTGGCGTACGGCCACGACACGCCGATGAAGATCCGCGCCATCGACCTTCTCCCGCGGTCTTCGAGCGAGCGGTCGACCTATAGGGTTTGCCGAGGCGTTTCGCATCCTCTTCCAGCGTCCTTTATCTTACGCTCGGTCGTCGCCGCGCCGTGGCCGACGACGAGGGCGGAGCGATGCAGCGGACGTCCGTCCCCGAAGCCGACCGGATTATCGGGGTCCGTCGCCCGGTGCTGACGCACGGCTTCGTGGCGCTCGTCGATTACATGGGCAACGACGCGGCGATCGTCCAGGCCGCCCGGGTCTCCTACGGCAAAGGGACCAAGACGGTTCGGGACGACCGGGGGCTGATCCGGTACCTGATGCGCCACCGTCACACGACACCGTTCGAGATGGTGGAGTACAAGTTTCTGATCCGCCTTCCGATCTTCGTCGCGCGACAGTTCATCCGGCACCGGATGGCGTCGACGAACGAGTTTTCGGCGAGGTACTCGATCATGTCGGACGAGTTCGAGGTGCCGCCTCCCGAAGAGGTCCGGCACCAGTCGACGCGGAACCGCCAGGGGCGGGGAGAACCGCTCGCCGCCGACGTGGTCGAACGCTTCCGCTCCGATCTCGATCGCGTGTCGAAGGACGCCTATGCGGCGTACACGCGGGCCCTCGACGCTGGGGTGGCTCGGGAGACCGCCCGTCTGGTGCTACCGGTGGCGTACTACACGCAGTGGTACTGGAAAACGAACCTCTGGAACCTCTTCCATTTTCTCTCGCTCCGGCTCGACCCCCATGCTCAGGAAGAGATCCGGCTCTATGCCGCGGAGATGGCCGCTATCGGGCGCCTCGTCTGCCCGATCGCCTTCGAGGCGTTCGAAGAGTTCGAGCTCGGGGCCGTGGCGCTCGGTCGGCGCGAGCAGCGGGCGGTACGCGCGCTCCTGGAAGGGAAGAGTCCTGACGAAGCGTGCGCGACCGCTGGGCTGCCCCTCACCCGGGAGGACGGCAAGCCGATGACCTCGGGCGAAGGCGTCGAGTTCCTCGAGAAGCTCGAGCGGATGCGCCGCGTCGAGTGATCCGCCGACCAACCGTATAGCGCCAGGGCGCATGGAGCGCGCATGGCGAGCGTGCCGGCCCACGGAATCTTCCTCGACAACGTCGCCGTGCCGGTGGGCGGTCGGGCGACCGCGCCGGTGATCGACCCGTCCGACGGATCCGTCGTGGGAACCGTCGCCCAGGGGACCGCGGACGACGCCCGGGCCGGGATGGACTCGGCGGCGCGCGCCCAGCCCCGTTGGGAGGCGATCGGAAGCGTCGCGCGCGCGAAGATCTTGCTCGCCGCCGCGGAGCGGCTTCGGGCTCGGTCGGAGGAACTCGCGCGACTGATCACCCGGGAGATGGGGAAGGTGCTCTACGAGAGCCGTTCCGAGGTCGCCGGGGCGATCGACAATCTGGAGTACTACCCGGCGTTCGCGCGCACGCTCGCGGGAGAAGAGGTCGCGGGGCTGCCGGCGGGCAGCTCGATCCGCCTTTTGTGGGTCCCTCGCGGCGTGGTGATCGCGATCACGCCCTGGAACTTCCCGGCCGCGACCGTCACCCGCAAGATCGCCCCGGCACTCATCGGGGGCAACACGATGGTCCTGAAACCCTCCAGTGCCACCCCTCTTTCGTCCTTGCTGATCGCGGAAGCCCTTCGCGACGCGGGGCTCCCGCCGGGCGTGCTGAACGTCGTTCCCGGACCGGGAGGCCAGATGGGCCCCGCGTTGATCGGACACCCGGCCGCTACCACCGTCAGCCTCACCGGATCGACGGCGAGCGGCGTCGAGGTCCTGAGGCTCGCGGCCCCTCACGTCGTGAAGTGCCTGCTCGAGCTCGGCGGCAAGGCCCCGGTGCTGGTGTGGAAGGACGCCGACCTCGACTGGGCCGCTCGGGCGACGATCTGGGCGCGGTACTGGAACGCGGGTCAGGCGTGCATCGCCGCCGAGCGATGCTATGTCGAGCGGTCGATCGCCGATGCGTTCACGGCGAGGGTCACCGCGCTCGCACGTGCGATCCGTGTCGGGCCGGGCCTCCGACCCGGCGTGGACATGGGACCGCTCTACGCTCGATCGGCCCGGGACGCGGTCGCGAAGGACGTAGCGGAAGCGGTCGAGGAGGGCGCTCGCGCGGTGGTGGGAGGCGCGGTACCTCCCGACGGGCCGCTCGCGAAGGGCGCGTTCTACCCGCCGACCGTGCTCGCCGAGGTCGGGGAGGGGAACGTGGCCGCCCGAGAGGAGATCTTCGGCCCCGTTCTGCCGCTGCTCACCTACGACGACTGGGACGAAGCGATCCGGCGGGCGAACTCGAGCCGCTACGGTCTCTCGAGCTACGTCTTCACGCGGGACGTCGCGCTTGCCGAGAAGGCGATTCACGAGTTGAAGTTCGGGGAGACCTACGTCAACCGGGTGGGTCCCGAGACCCCGCAGGGCTACCACGCGGGCTTCCGTGAGAGCGGACTCGGCGGAGAGGGGACGGCCTGGGGCGTCCGGGATTACCTTCAGCTGAAGACGGTCTACGTCGACTGGAAGGAGCCCCACTCGGCCGATTACTTCCTTCCGTACCCGGATTGACGGACCGGCGCGACCAGGCCCACGTGCAGATCCATCACGTTCGTACCGGTCGGCCCGGTCTTCACGAGGCGTCCCAACGTGGTGAGCGCGTCGTAGGCATCGTGGCGTCGGAGCGCGGCCCCGAGGTCGACCCCTCGGGAAGCCGCGAACACCATGGTCCGGTCGTCGGCCCAGCCCCCGGCGGCGTCCGTGGGGCCGTCGATGCCGTCCGTGCCGAGGGAGAGCACGAGGGTGCCGGCGTGGCCGGCGATCTCGACCGCTGCGGCGAGAGCGAACTCCTGGTTGCGGCCGCCTTTGCCGTGCCGGAGCCCGAGCGTCACCGTGGTCTCGCCCCCCGCCAGGAACGCGCGGCGCACCGCGCCATCTCCCCGGCCCGCGAGGAGGCGCCGGCAGAACCGGCGGGCCACCGCCGCCGTCTCGCCGGTGAGGCGATCGGAGAGCGTCCGGACGAGGTACCCCCGGCGACGGGCCTCGACGGCCGATCCGCGCAGGGCGAGAGCGTTCGTCGCGGCCAGGACATACGGCGCTCGAGCGAACCGGGCCGTGCCGGGCTTCGGCGTCTCGGGTCGCTGCCCCCGCTCGCCCTCGCGCAAAAAGCGTCGCACACGCTCCGGGAGCTTCCGATCTATCCGGTAGCGGCGAGCCGCGAACCGTGCGTCGCGAAAACGCGTGGGGTCGGCGACCGTGGGGCCGGAGGCGATGTCCGCCGGTGGGTCCCCGACCACGTCGCTGATCGCGATCGTCGCGAATCTTCGGGCACGGGCCGTGAGCGCGAGCCGCCCTCCTTTGATCGCCGATAGGTGCCGTCGGACGGCATTCACGGAGCCGATCGGCGCTCCCGAAGCGAGCAGAATCTCCGTCGTCCGGGTGAGATCGCCCTCGGTGATCGGATCGAGGGGCTGCTCGACCACGGCCGAGCCGCCCCCCGAGACGAGGAAGATGGCGAGATCCTCGCGTTTGGTCTCCCGGACGTAGTCGAGCAAAGCTCCACCCGCGCGGAAGCTGCCCTTCCGGGGGACCGGATGCTCGCCGATGGCGAGGCGGAAGGCCCTCCTGGGCGTCGGGTAACCCTTCGGCGTCGCGACGAATCCCTGGACGGCCGGACCGACGAGGGCCGCCGCGGCGTCCGCCATCTCGGCGGCAGCCTTCCCGATCGCGACGAGATGGACCGTACCTCCCGGTCCCGGACGCAGTCGAGCTCGGCCCACCTCGATCCCCTGGGGCGTCGGACGGAGCGCCCGCCGGACCGCGGTCCAAGGGTCGACGGCGCGGATCCCCGCCCGCGCGATTGCGCGAGCGTCAGAATCGAGGGTCATCGCCGTCGTCCAGGGTGAATCCGGGACGGGGCTCGAAGCGCGGCATGCGGCCGTCCAGCCTCCGCGGGAGTACGTCGGTCAGGCGAGCGAGGTCCGGCTCGGACTCCGGCCCCGCGGCGATCAGGGCCGCGAGACGTCGCGAGACGCCACCCGCCCGCATGACGCCGAACCCGTTGAACCCGGCGAGGACGAAGAGACCGTCCGCGCCCGGAACCGGTCCGACGAAGGGACGGCGATCGGGCGTCGACACGCAGACGCCGGCCCAGGCCCGGACGAGCTCCGCGTCCGACCAGCCCGGAAGCCGACGGGCGAACGTCTCCGCGAGATGGCTCACGAACGCGTCGTCCGATCCGGTGCGAAACGCTTCAGGGTCTACTTCGCGGAGGTCCGTCCCGTCGCCCGCGAGGATCCGACCGTTCGCCTCGGGACGCGCGTAGACGTCGGCGTCGACGTCGTGGACCGAAGGGAAAACGTCGGGACCGCGCGAAGGGCGAAGGACCGCGGCCTGCGTGCGGTACGGCGCCATGGGCAGAGGATGGCCCAGTCGATTGAGGAGTTCCTTCGACCAGGCCCCTGCCGCTACGACCGCGTACCGGCTGCGTAGGGTTTCGCCGGCGATACCGAGCTCCCAGCCGGCACCCGCGGCGCGGAACGACTCCATCGGCGTCCCGAATCGGAATTCGACGCCCGCGTGCCGGGCCTGCTCGGCGTAAATTTCGGTCATTCGGCTCGGGGTGACGATCGCATCTCCCGGACCGAAGATCGCGCGGGGCCGATCGGGAAAGCGACCCCACGGAACGGCCTCGGCGAGCGCCTCGGCGTCGAGCTCGCGCGCGTTCACTCCCCAGGAGCGGAGTCGCTCAAAGGCCGTCTCGAGGGACCCGATCGCCGCGCGCGAGCTCGCCCAGCGCACGAAGCCGTTCA
>JASHQN010000134.1 GCA_030039135.1 Thermoplasmata archaeon
CCGCGCGCCGCAGCCGCGTCCTCTGTCCTGGGCCGCCTGCTGGAGGCGGCCGGATACCGTCTAGAACCCCGTTCCGAGGCGATCCTCGCCGTCCGCGCCCGAGACCGTCGCGCGGTCCTGATTGTCGGAAGCTCACGGTCTCCCGCGGAGGTCGAGCCTTGGTTCCCGTCCGATGCGGTCCACCGGACGGTCGTCTACGATGACGAGCCGGGAATGACCGCTCGCGCGCTCGCTTCGGACCGAGGGATCGAGGTCCTCGCGCCCGAGACCCTCGGATCCGCCCTCGCCGAGCTGCTGCTGCCCTCACCGGTCGTTCCTCCCGAGGTCGAGGGGGCCGTCGGCGAGGACGGTCTGGCCGCGCCGCTCGCGGTGCTCCCGGACGGGGAGCGGATCGTTCAGCCGCGCATCGGGCGGCCCGAGGCCGAGGCGCTGAGCGGCCTCGACGGTGAACGGCACACCTTGCGGCTGGTCCCTTTCTACGTCGCCCCGTACCGGATTCGGACCTCGTCGGCGAGCGGCGGACCCGGCCCGGTCGTGCGGCAGCTCGTGGCCGTCAACGCGGTGACCCGCCGCGCCGAGATCTGGGAGGCCGGGGACCGGGAGCTCGTCGCGTCCCTCGAACAGCCCCACCAGCGTCTCGTTCCCCAGCTCGGGGAGACCGCGGCGGTAGCGATCGCGACCGACGCGATCCGGCGCCATCACACGGTCGACGTGGAGCATACGGAGCAGCACGGAGGCGCTCTCGTCATCGAAACCCGTCGCGTCCTCCCGCCGGCCACCGATCTCAAGCTCGCCCCGTTCGCGCTGTTCTACGTGCCGTACTGGTATGTGGAAGGTGCGGAGGGCCGCGTCGTGCTCGACGCGGTGACCGGTCGGCGGATGCCCGCGGCGGAGGGGACCGGTCCCTAGCGGCTCCGGCCGCGTCAAATACACTTCCCCGCTCGGCGACCCGTGCTGCTCGACCAGTACCGAATCGGCCCGTACCTGAACTTCACCTACCTCGTCGCGGAAGACGAGGGCGGGGAGGGCGTCGTGATCGACCCCTCGTTCGGGATCGACCCGGTGCTCGAGGCGATCGACGCGCGTCGCGTCAAGGTCCGGTACATCCTGAACACCCATAGTCACGCGGATCACGTCGCCGGCAACCGGGACGTCCGGGAACGGACGGGCGCGAAAGTGCTCGCCCACCGCGTCGCCCCGCTCCACCAGGACGTATCGGTGGACGACGGAGATTCGTTCGCGGCCGGCCGGCTCCGGTTCGGGGTCGTTCACACCCCCGGCCACACGAAGGACAGCGTCCTCTACGTCTTCGAAGGGAACGTCGCGACCGGCGACACGCTCTTCGTCGGCGAGTGCGGACGTACGGATCTCCCCGGCGGTGACCCGTCCGAGATGTACGACAGCCTGCAGCGCCGCCTGGTCGCGCTCGACGACGCTCTCGTCGTCCTCCCGGGCCACGACTACGGTCCGACGCCGACGTCCACGATCGGTCGGGAGAAGCGCGAGAACTACACGCTCACTCCCCGGACCCGGGAGGAGTTCCTACGGTTCATGCAGGAGTGAGATCGGGCTCGTGTCCCCGCTACCTCCTCCGGAAGAACGCACCTTGCGTGCGATCGGCGCCCGCCGTCGATCGCCGGGGCAGCCCGCCGTGGCGTCGATCGTGAACACCTTGCGCGAGCTCGGGAGCAGCTCGGACGGGCTCGTCGCGCTCTTCGACGCACGATCGGTCGCCGGCGAGCGACATCTGTACTCCGCGTGGGCCCACCTCGGCCGGTCCCGCGGGCGGGGTGAGGTGCGCCTGCGAGATCGGGCGGCCGAGCTCGCGCTCTTCGTCGCGGGGGACGACCAGTTGCCGCGAGCGCTCGAGAAGGTCGGGGTCTCGGACTCCGCGCTGCAGCTCGTCCTCGTCGCGGAAAAACCGCGCGACCCGGCGTCGCTCCTGGAACGGTTCGCGCTCGACCCGGACCCGAGCGCGTACCCCCGGCCGGTGGACGAGGTCACGCTCGAGCGACTCGGGATCGGCTCCGCGGAGCGGAACGCCGTCCCTCGGTCGGCGTGGGAAGGGCTCGTGCTCGAGCGCGTCGCGTTCGTCGAGCTCGCGGCGCCTCCGGGACGCGGGTCGTCGGTCAAACCCCACTCCTCGTCCAGCCGATGAGTGGCATCGCTCGGGTTCCTTCGTGCCGACTCCGTGACCGGGCTCATCGCGGGGCCCGAGGCGGACGCTTCGCCCAGTCCCGTAAGCCCCCCGACCTCCCGGCTTCCGCGCAAAGAGCCATAACCGCCCGAGGTGGTCGCCGACCTCGCCCCCGGACGACCGTGCAGGTGTAATCTAGTGGTAGGATGTCAGCCCTCCAAGCTGACCACCCGGGTTCGAATCGACGGACCTTGTGAGGTCCGCCGCGGATCTCCCGGCACCTGCATGCCGCCCTCGGCCGGGGGCTCGACCGAGCGAGGGTTTATTCTCGGGGTCCCCGCTCTCGACCGCTGCGCTGAGGTAGCCTAGCCCGGAAAGGCGCCAGCCTTGAAAGCTGGTGGCGGTCTCGCCACGGGAGTTCAAATCTCCCCCTCAGCGCTCGCCGACGGCGGCGATTTATGCCGCGGCCCGCTCCCCGAGGTCCTAATGACCGAGGTCGCGTCGACGCCGCTCCTCGAGCAGTACGAGGGCGTGAAGTCCCGGTATCCGGGGCATCTCGTGCTGTTCCGAGTGGGGGACTTCTACGAGACGTTCGGCGAGGACGCGCGACTCTTGTCGAAGGAGCTCGACGTCGTCCTGACCGCGCGCGCCCCCGACGCGCGCGGCGACCGCACGCCGATGGCCGGCGTGCCGTACCATGCCGTCGACACCTACCTCGGGCGTCTGGTGGGCAAAGGGTACAAGGTCGCGATCTGCGACCAGGTCGAGGACCCTCGCGTCGCGAAGGGCCTCGTCCGGCGCGAGGTGACTCGCGTCGTCACGCCCGGGACGGTCGTGGAGGACCGGATCCTCGGGGGCGAGGGGCACAGCTTTCTCGCGTGCGTCGTCGACGCGCCGAGCGGGCCGGGGGCGTTTGCCGCCGTCGACATCACCACGGGCGAGTGGTTCCACGGAGTCTCGGACGGGGCAGGGACAGAGGGGCTCGTCTCGACCGTCGCCGCGTTCCAGCCGCGTGAAGTGCTCTGGGCATCGGGCGGGGACCACCCGGGGAACGCGCTAGCCGCCGCCCTACGTCACGAGTTCCCCACGGCCCGACTGGAACCCGCGCCCCCGCCGGCGGTTCCGGGCGAGCTCCCCGCGGCGTTCGCGGCGACCGCGAGCCGCACGGCCCCCGTCGAGGAGGCCGATCGCCGGCTGGTCGCCTACCTGCGCGTCACTCAGCCCCGCATCGTCCCGCACCTCGCGCTCGTCGAGCGGGGGGCCGGGGAACGCCGTCTCGTCCTCGACGCAAAGACGCTCCGGCATCTCGAGATCCGCCATCCGATGAACCCGGACGATCCGCGCGGGGGCACCCTCTTCGACGCTTGGAACGAGACCGTCACGGCCGCCGGTCGCCGCACGCTCGAGTTCTGGCTCACGAGCCCGCTCGCCGACGTGCCGGCGATCACCGAGCGACAGGACGCCGTGCAGGCTCTGATCGACCGCGGCGCGGGTCTCCCCGAGATCCGCTCGGTCCTGGCGAAGATCGGCGATCTCGCTCGGATCGCGTCGCGCGTGGCCAGCCGTCGGGTCCGTCCCTACGAGCTCGGCACGCTTCGCGATGGATTGCGCGAGGTTCGCCGCGCCATGGACCTCGTGCGCCGGCCGCCGCTCCCCGCCCGGCTCGAGAAGGTCGTTGACGGGATGGCGCCCCCTGTCGAGCTCGAGCAGCGGCTTCAGCTCGCGCTGCCCGAGGTGTTGCCGACCGGCGAAAGCGGCGGCGAGCTATTCCGCGCGGGGCATGCACCCGAGGTCGACCGCTACCGGGCCGAGGAGCGGGCGTCGCTCGCCGAGCTCGCGGATCTGGAGCGTCGCGAGCAGCTCGCGAGCGGCATCCGATCGCTGCGGATCGGCTACAACCAGGTCTTCGGGTACTACTTCGAGGTCACGAAGCCCCACCTGAGCAAGGTCCCGTCCCATTTCCGCCGCCGGCAGACCGTGGCCCAGGGCGAGCGGTTCACCTCGGACGAACTCGATCGGCTCGAGCACCGCATCCTGGAGGCCCGCGAACAAGCGACGGCGAGCGAAGCGGCAAGCTGGGAGGCGTTCCTAGGCGAGGTCGACCGTTTTGTGAGCGCCGTCCACCGGGTCGCGCGCTCGATGGGCGAGCTCGATGCGCTCGCCACGCTGGCGTTCCTCGCCCAGACCCGCGGCTACGTCCGGCCGCAGGTCGACTCCTCATCGGTCCTCCTCGTCCGCGACGGCCGCCACCCCGTGCTCGAGCGAGCCCTCGGTTCTGCCTTCGTGCCGAACGACGTCGAGCTCGACGCGGAGGGAGAGCGCCTGCTCGTGCTGACCGGGCCGAACATGTCGGGGAAATCGACGTACATGCGCCAGATCGGCCTCCTCGTCCTCCTCGCCCAGGCCGGCTCGTACGTGCCCGCGCGGTTCGCCCATATCGGCGTCGTGGAGCGTCTCTTCACGCGAATGGGGTTCACGGACGAGATCGGCCGGGGGAAGTCCAGCTTCATGGTCGAGATGAGCGAGGTCGCGAGCATCCTGCGGTCCGCGGACGAACGCTCGCTCGTGCTCCTCGACGAGGTGGGTCGCGGGACGAGCACGTTCGACGGCCTCGCGATCGCTTGGGCGACCCTGCGCTTCCTGCACGACACGACCCGGGCCCGGTGCGTGCTGGCGACGCACTACCACCAGCTCACGGAACTCGTCGAGGGGCTATCGGGGTCGCGGAACGCCCACCTCGCGGTCCGGGAAGGTCCCGACGGGATCGTGTTCTTGCACCGGCTCGTGCCCGGGAGCACCGATCGAAGCTACGGTGTCCACGTCGCGCGACTCGCCGGGGTTCCCGAGCCCGTGCTCCGAGAGGCGGAGCGCCTGCTGAAGGAGCTCGAGCACCAGGGCCTCGGACTGCCCACCCCCCGGCGCGGGCAGGGGCGAGCGACCCGGTACACGCAAGCGGTCCTGCTCGGCGAGCCCCGGGGCGCGCCGGACCCGATCCGCGAGGAGCTGAGGGCCCTCGATCTCGATCGCGTAAGTCCGCTCGAGGCCCATCGCAAGCTCGCGGAACTCCGCGAGAAGGCCCGCGGCGGCGAGTCCGCGGGAGAGCACGGGTCGTGAGCGCTCGCCCGGACTCCCGGCCGATCCGGCGACTCTCTCCCGAGACGATCGAGCGGATCGCCGCTGGCGAGGTCGTCGAGCGCCCCGCCTCGGTGGTGAAGGAGCTCGTCGAGAACGCGATCGACGCGGGGGCGACGATCGTGACCGTTCGCTTGGAGGGCGGAGGCCTCGACCGGATCGAGGTGGAGGACGACGGGGTCGGGATCCCCCCCGAGGAGCTCGAGCTCGCCGTCGAGCGTCACGCGACCAGCAAGCTCGAGCCCGAGGGGCCGATCGCCAGTATCGGGACGCTCGGCTTCCGCGGGGAGGCGCTCGCCGCCATCGCCTCGGTCTCCCGGTTCCGCCTCACCTCCCGTCGCCCGGATCGTGACGCGGGCGAAGGGATCTCCCTCGTCGGCGGGGCCCCCGCGGGGCGGTTCGCGGCACCTCGCGCCCCCGGGACGACCGCCGAGGTGGTCGACCTGTTCTTCAATACTCCGGCCCGACGGAAGTTCCTGAAGTCCGCGGCCGCGGAACAGATCGAGGTCGTGCGGACCCTCGAACGGCTCTACGCCGCGCACCCGATCGTGACGCTGCGCGTCGAATCGGACGGGCGGGAGATCGCGAGCTACCCGGCGACCACCCGACTGGACGATGCGGCGGCCCACGTCCTCGGCCCTGGCCTCCTGCGAGAGGGGTTCTCGGTGAGCGGCACGGTTCCCGGAGGCTCGGTGCGAGGCGTCCTCGGCCGACCGGCGACCGCATCGGCGAGTTCGGCGGGCCTCCTGGTCGCGGTGAACGGCCGGCCGGTCATCTCTCGCGCCATCGCCCAGAGCGTGCGTGCCGCGTTCGCGGATTACCTCCCGCGCTCGAGGTTCCCGGTCGGCGTCCTCCATCTCGAGCTGGACCACGAGCGGATCGACGTGAACGTGCACCCGACCAAGCGCGAGATCCGGTTCGCGCGGGAGCGCGAGCTCCTCGACGCCCTGCGAGTCCGCGTGCGCGAGGGTCTTCTCGGCGCGCCGCCGGTCGCGGAGATCGCCGCGGAACGCGGGCCGATCTGGGGCCACCCCGTCCGGCCGTTCGAGCCCGCGAGCGCCCGGGCCACCGCCGCTCCCTCGCTTTCCAGTGGCGCTCAGTCCCGCCTCGATGTCGGCGCTGCGGCGCCGGCGTCGCGCGAGCAGCCGCCGTCGGCCGGCCGTCCCAAGCTTCGCCTCCTCGGCTGTGTCGGTGCGCTGTACTGGGTCGCCGAGTCCGACGACGGTATCGCGCTCATCGACCAGCACGCCGCGAGCGAACGCGTCCTCTACGAGGCGATCCTCCGGGACGGAGCGCTCGCGCGCCAAGAGCTGGTCTCCCCCGTCCCGCTCCGCTTGAGCGGCGCGCAGCGCGAGACGGTGCGCGCCGAGGCGGAGGCCGTCTCGGCCGCGGGGTTCGACGTGGAGCCCTTCGGCCCCGAGACGTACCTGGTCCGGTCGGTCCCATCGTTCCGGGGAAGTCGCGCGCGCCCGGAGGCGCTGCTCGGCCTGCTCGATGAGCTGTCGGAGGGCGGTCGAACGACGGCGATCGACGGGCTCCGAGAACGACGCGCCGCGACGATCGCCTGCCATGCGGCGATCCGGGCGGGCGACACGATCGAGCCGGAGGAGCTTGGGAAGGTCCTGGACGCGCTCGACCGCCTCCCCGACGCTAGATACTCCTGCCCGCACGGCCGGCCGATCGTCCTTCTGTTCCCCCGCTCACGCCTCGACCGCTGGTTCCTGCGGACGGGAGCATGACCGCCCCCGCCGCCGGGCGAACCCCTCGCCGGACGGAGCGCGAGCTCGTCACCGCCGCAGCCCGCCACTTCGAGGCCCGCGGCTATACGGTCTGGGTCGATCCGGACGGACGCGACTACTTCGACCTGGTCGCGCGCCGGGGGGACGAGGTCGGACTGGTCGAAGCGAAGGTGAGCGGGGGCCGGGAGGTCCTCCAACAGGCCCTGCGCCGACGGGCGTGGGGCGACTGGGTCGCGGTCGTCCTCGGCTCGGAGCGAGCCGCTCGCTCCCTCGCGACGCGCACCGAAGCGACGCGGGCCGCGCCGATCGGGGTCGGGTTCGTGCGCGCCGGCGTCCTCGTCGAACTCCGCGCCCCCCGACGATGGGCGATCGAGGGGGGAGTCGACCCGTTCGCGGAGGTCCGCGCCCGGTTCCGACGCGTCCTCGACCTCTTGGAATCGGGCGAGATCCCAGCCGGCACGAGGTGGGACGGCGTGGTACGGGAGGTCCGGCGGGCGTCGCGAGGCCGGGGGTTCGCCGAGTGGCGGCTCGACGAGGCCCTGAGCTAGCGGGCTTGCGAGCTAGCTCGCCCCGAGACGAACGCCGGTGATGACCGCTTCCGCGGCGGCGGTCGGCTCGAACCGGGCGGCCAACGTTGCAGCGGCCGCAGCGAGCGGCCGCCGCGCAGCGGGGTCGGCGAGAAGCTCCGCGAGCGTCGACGCGGCGTCCCCCGGATCATCCGACGTGATCTCTCGCACCCCGGCGCTCGGGTCGAGCGGAAGCCGGA
>JASHQN010000135.1 GCA_030039135.1 Thermoplasmata archaeon
CCCCGCGGCCCTCAGGACGATAAGGACCCGGCGTGGCCGGGACGTTAAATCCGCCGAGCGCTCGCCCGGCGCCGAGGACGCGCATGACCTATCGCGTGACGCTCGTCCCGGGGGACGGCATCGGACCCGAGGTCACGTCCGCCGCCCGGGAGGTCGCGGAGGCGACCGGCGTCGACTTCGACTGGGAGGTCGTCCAGGCGGGCGAGCAGGCGATCCGCGCCACCGGCAATCCGCTCCCCGACACCGTCCTCGAGTCGATCCGCAGGAACCACCTCGCGCTCAAGGGCCCGATCACGACGCCGATCGGGAGCGGGTTCCGTTCGGTCAATGTCGCGCTGCGCCAGCAGCTCGACCTCTACGCCTCGGTCCGCCCCGCTCGGGCGATCGCGGGAGAGGGGACCCGGTTTCCCGAGACCGACCTCATCGTGGTCCGCGAGGCGACCGAGGGTCTCTACTCGGGCGTCGAGCACTGGGTCGACCGCGAGCACACTGCCGCGGAGACGGTCGCCGTGATCACGCGGAAGGCCTCCGACCGGATCATCCGGTTCGCCTTCGAGCTCGCCCGGCGCCAGCGAAGGAAGCACGTGACCGCCGTGCACAAGGCGAACATCATGAAGACGACGGGCGGCCTCTTCCAGACGGCGTTCCGGGAGATGGCGGCGAAGTATCCCGACATCGCGTCCGACGAGCGTCTCATCGACAACATGTGCATGCAGCTCGCGAAGAAGCCCGAGGAGTACGACGTCCTCGTCACCACGAACCTTTTCGGGGACATCCTGTCCGACCTCGCCGCCGGTCTCGCGGGAGGGCTCGGCGTCGCACCGGGCGCGCTCTACGGCGAGGGCATGGCCGTCTTCGAGCCCGTCCATGGCTCCGCACCGAAGTACGCCGGGCTCGACAAGGCGGACCCGGCGGCCGAGATCCTCTGCGTCGAGCTCCTCCTCCGCCACGTCGGGGAGCACGAGGCGGCGGACCGGGTCTTCCGAGCGGTCTGGGAGACGATCGCCGAGAAGAAGTTCGTGACCTACGACCTCGCGCTGCCGGGCTACACCCTGCGACCGGTCGCGCCCTCGTCCTGCTCGGCGATGGCGGCGGAGATCGCGCGGAAGGTGCCGATCGTGGACATCGAGTCGCCGCTCCCGCGTCCCCCACCGATCGCCGTCGGGACCGACCTCCACCTCGAGGCGTAGGCTACTAGTCGCCGACGACCTTCACCACGACGCGCTTCGGGCGCTGCCCGTCGAACTCCGCGTAGAACACCGTCTCCCACGGTCCGAGGTCGAGATCCCCGTTCGTGACGGGGAGCACGACCTGGTGACCGAGGAGGAGATTCTTCAGGTGGGCGTCCCCGTTGGTCTCCCCGGTGCGGTGGTGCTCGTAGTCGCCGGGCGGCGCGAGCCGGTCCGCCCACGACTCGATGTCGTGGAGAAGGCCGGACTCGTTGTCGTTGACGTAGACCGCCGCCGTGATGTGCATGGACGAGACGAGCACGAGCCCGTCTCGGACCCCGCTCGCTCGCACGACGGCGCGCACGCGCTCGGTCAGGTTGACGAACTCGCGGGGCTTGGCGGTGTGCATGACGAGATACTCGGTCCGGCTCGGCATGGCGCGAGACCTCCGAGGGCAGGTTTAAGCTCGCCCGGCGACGGTCGTACGGAGCGGCGAGCCCGTGTCGACTCCGAGAGCCGTCCGCATACCGCGCGCCTCCCCAGGCACGGCGGACGCCCCTCCGGACGGCGAGGCGACGGTCCGCCGGATCGTTCGGAGCCCGACGCCGGCCGAAACCTTCGAGCGCCGGGCCAACCGGGCGGGCCGTCAGAGGGCGTTCCGGCTCACGCTGATCTACCTAGTCGCCCTGCTGGCGCTTTACCTCGGCTTCGTCGCGCTCGATCGCGCGGCGCCGGGCGGGACGAGCGCGACGGCCGAGACCGGCCTTCTCGAGTTTTCCCTCGTCGCGGCGGTGCTGGCGGTCGCTGGACTGTTCGTGACCCTGAGCCCCGCCCCGCGCGCGGTCGAGCTCTCTCCGAGCCGGCTCGTCGTGGAGGAGTGGACGGGACGCCGCCGCGAGTTCCCTCCGCTCGGCTCGCTCCACATTCACGTCATTCGGCGGTACCCGGCAGGATTCCTCTCCTCGGAAGCGGTCGAGGCGGTGCAGGTCTCGGGGCCGAAGGTCCGCCGGACCTACCACCTCACGGAAGGACTGATCCCGGAAGGACGGCCGGCGCCCGCGGCCGACGCGGGGTCAGCGGCGGTCTCACTCGAGTAGATCCTCGAGCTCCCCCGCGACGAGCGTGAGCAGCTGGTCGAGCGAGCGGTTCTTGAGCTCGGTGATCTGGCCGGCATCGGTCTCGAGGCGCGCGAGAAACTCGTCCCCGTCACGAACGAACGAGAGGGAGAGCACGTGGGTCCGTCCGTCCGGGCGGCGGACCTCGGCGATCTCGACGGCGACCACGGCCCGCGTTTTCACCGGCGCCTTTTCTGCCGGAATCTTCGCCGCCTTGGGCGGGGAACTCGGGGGGCGGGCCGCAGGTTTCGCGGCGGGTTTCGCAGCCTTTTTCGCCGGACGCGAGCGTCCAGAGGGGGGCTTCGGTGGCGCCTTCCGGGCCTTGGGTTTCTGACGGCGAGCGGAGGGCATCCGTGACGG
>JASHQN010000136.1 GCA_030039135.1 Thermoplasmata archaeon
GCCAACAACTTCACGGCCGAGAGTCCCGTGCTGGACTACGCGGTGCTCGTCGGACCGTCGGTAGACAGCCTCGTGGCCTCCCCCGCCACGGTTGACCTCGGAGGCTCGACGATCTTCACCGCGACCGGCGTTTCCGGTGGGACGGGCTCCTACCGCTTCGCGTGGTCGGGCCTCCCGCCGGGATGTGCGTCCCGGAACGAGAGCTCGCTCTCGTGCGGCCCCTCCGCCGCGGGCCGGTGGAACGTGACGCTGACCGTGACCGACACCGACGGCGGAACGGCGGAGCGGACGGTCGCGTTCGTCGCCTATCCGGATCTCGCGATCGGCGAGCTCGTGGCCACTCCCGGCAGCGTCGACGTGGGGCAGGCCGCACGATTCACAGCAGAGAACGTTACTGGGGGCTCCGGGGACGTCGGGTACGACTGGGCCGGACTCCCGGCCGGATGCGCCGGGACCGATGAGGCGACCGTCTCCTGCCCGACGCTCGACCCCGCCACGGTGCTCGTCAACCTCACCGTAACCGACTCCGACCAGGGCTCCGCGAACCGCTCGGTGAGCCTCACCATCGACCCCGATCCGACGATCGCGGAGTTCGAGAGCAGCCGGCAGACCCTCTCTCCCGGGCAGTCGTTCGCCCTCACGGTGACCGTCGAAGGGGGAGCGGCTCCGCTGGTCTACCAGTACTCCGGGCTCCCGCCGGGGTGCTCGTCGGCCGATCTTCCCTCGCTCTCCTGTGCTCCCCAAGACGCCGGGATGTTCACGATCACGGTCGACGTCACCGATGCGAACGGGATCTCGGCCAACTCGACGGCGCGCGTCGCCGTTGCGAGCCCCTCGTCCGGGCCCGGGCCCTCGCCGGGGCCCGCCGTACCGGAGGAGTACCTCCTCCTCGCAGTCGTGGCGGTCGTCGGCGCCGGCGTGGCCGCGGCGGCGCTGGCAGGTCGCAAGAGCCGAAGGGAACGCCGCCTCCGCACGGAGGGGCGTCAGCAGGAACCTTAAGCGGCCTCGGCTCAGCTCTCCATGGCCGATCCCGTGGAGGACCAAGAAGCGGCCGACGCGCTCCAGTCGGAGCGCCAGTTCGTCCTCGCGCTCGGCGGCTTCGCGCTCGATATCGCCGGCGCGACGCTCGTCACGCATGAGAAGCTCCCGGTCCCTCGCTTCAACTTCGTCGAGGTCGGCCGGGTCTCCCCCGAACGCCAGACGGCGTTCTTCGAGCGGGCGCTCGATCACTACTTCCAGCGGGCGCTCCGGCCCACGTTCCGCCTTCGCCCGCCGGTGCCGTCGCACCTGGACCGAGGGCTGCGAAGCTTCGGCTACCGGCCCCGTCCGGACCCCCTGGTCCTGCTCGGTGGCTCGGGCGGACGATCGGGAGCCGGGAGCGCCCGCTACACCGTGCGCGTGGCCGACCGGTCCGAACTCGATCTCGTGGCGTCGTTCTGGACCTCGGAGCGCGAACGGCCCGAGTTCCGGTCCGCGCTCGACACGGCATGGAGTCATCCGAATCCGGAGGAGAGGCTGCAGCCGGTCCTCGCTCGCGATGGCGAACGAGTCGTCGCCGCCGCCCTCGTCTACCGATACGGGGCCGCAGCGGGCCTCTTCGCCGTTGCCACCCAGCCGGAGGCTCGGGGCCGGGGCGCGGCCTCGGACTTGGTCCGCGGGGTCCTCGCGCAGGAACTGGCCGGGCCCGGGGCGCGATACTGGATCACGGCCGACTCCCCTCGGCTCCGCGCGCGGCTGGAACTGCTCGGTTTCCGGCCGCTCGTCTCGTTCGACCAGTACGAGCTCCCGCCGGACGCCGTCCTCGCGATGCCCCCGTTAGGTCCGGCGGGCCCGCCGCGGTGGCGCCCTCCCCGGTGAGCGGGCCCCGGGAACCCTGCGCTCCGGCGCGCGTTCAGGCGAGCCCGCGCAGGCTCTGGAGCTTCATGCGCTGCTCGAGAGAGGCGATCGTCCGGATCGTCGCGAGGACCGTGTCCGCGTTGAGCGAGATCGAGTCGATCCCCTGGCGGACGAGGAACTCCGCGAACTCGGGGTAGACGCTCGGGCCCTGTCCGCAGATCCCGACCGTCCGCCCTTCCGCGTGCGCGCCCTCGATCAGCAGCTGGATCGCCCGGAGTACCGCAGGGTCCCGCTCGTCGAAGTACCCCATCCGCCCGAGCGTCTCGGAATCGCGGTCGGCGCCCAGCACGAGCTGGGTGAGGTCGTTCGATCCGATCGAGAATCCGTCGCAGTGCTTCGAGAACTCGCGCGCGAGGAGCACGGTCGACGGCACCTCGGCCATCAGATAGAGCTGGAAGTCCCGGGAGCGCCGGAGGCCCTGGGCCCGCATCATCTCGGCGATCTCCTCGAGCTCCCAGGTGTTCCGGACGAACGGGAGCATCACCATCGCGTTCTTGAGCCCCATCTCGGTCCGCACCCGGTGGATCGCCTCGAGCTCGCAGAGGAACGCCGGTCGGTAGACCGGGGAGATGTACCGGGAGCAACCGCGCCAGCCGATCATCGGGTTCTCTTCACCGGGCTCGAACTCCTCTCCTCCGGGCATGCCCCGGTACTCGTTCGTCTTGAAGTCGGACGTCCGGATGATCACCGGCCGCGGATGGAACGCCTGGCAGACCTTTCCGATCCCGTCGGCGAGCCGCTTGACGAGCTCGTCCTTGCGCCCCTTCTTGAGCAGCGCGAGGGGATGCTCGCGCACGTGCGCGGTGAAGATGAACTCGATCCGCAGGAGACCGACACCCGACACGGGCAGCCGCGCGTACTCCTCGGCCTTCTCGGGGACCCCCACGTTCACGTAGATCTTCGTCGCGGTCACGGGGGCGAGGTCGTGCAGGTGCGCGACCGGGCCTGTCGCGGTGGGAGCCGCGAGGGGCGCGCCCGCCGCCTTAGCCGTCCGCACGGCGCCTCGGTAGACCATGCCGGTTTTCCCGTCGACCGTGATCTCTTCCCCTTCGGTGATCCGCTGCGTCGCTTCCCGCGTCCCGACGACACAGGGAACGCCGAGCTCCCGGGACACGATCGCGGCGTGGCACGTCATCCCTCCCTCGTCGGTGACGATCGCCGACGCCTGCGACATCGCCGGAACCATGTCCGGCGTGGTCATCGTGGTGACGAGCACCTCGCCGGCCTTGAGTTTGTCCATGTCCGCGGCGCCCGTGAGGATCCGGGCAATGCCCACCGCGACGCCCGGGCTCGCGCCGAACCCTCGGAGGATCGGTTTCTCCTCGCCCGGCGCCGCCGGGGCTTCGGGCGGCCGAGCCGGGCCGGGAGCCGTCGAGGTGGGGATCGTCGTCACGGGCCTCGCCTGCACGACATAGAGCGTGTTCGCATCCCCGCACCACTCCACGTCCATCGGCCGGCGGTAGTGCGACTCGATGAGCCGGGCCAGCGACACGAGCCGCGCCAGACGATGGTCCGGTAGCTTCTGGAGCTTTCGCTCATCGGCCGGGATCTCCTCCCTACGGTTGCCGCCTGATTCGGCCCGCACGAGCCGAACCTTTTGCTCGGATATCTGCTTGTGGACGATCTTCAGGGTCGCTCCGTCGACGACGTAGTGGTCCGGCGTGACCTCCCCACCCACGATGGCTTCGCCGAGCCCCCAGCCGGCCTCGACGATCATGTGGTTCTCTCCCGTGTTCGGGTCGCGGGTGAACAGGATCCCGCTCACGGTCGCGTCGACCATCTTCTGGATCAGCACCGCGAGCTTCACCGTCGAGTGATCGAACCCCTTGCGCTGCCGGTAGACGAGCACGCGGGGCGTGAACAGCGAACCCCAGCACTTGCGGATCGCGACCAGGATCTGGTCGACCCCGGCGACGTTGAGGTACGTGTCCTGGAGGCCCGCGAACGAGGCGCCTTCCAAGTCCTCCGCCGTCGCGCTCGAGCGCACCGCCGAGTATCGGACACCGTGCTGGCGGACGAACCGGTCGTACGCCTCCGTGAGGGTCGTGCGCATCTCCTTTGGGAAATCCGTCTCCTCGAAGGCAGAGCGGATGCGGCGCGACGCCGCCTCGAGCGACCCGGCGTCGTCGATCTTGGCCTCGGCGAGCGCCGCGGGGATCTCCGTCTTGAGAGGCGTCGCGTCGACGAACGCCTGGTAGGCCTCCGTGGTCACGACATAGCCGGGCGGGATGGGAAGCCCCTCCCGGATCAGCTCGCCGAGCTTCCCCGCCTTGCCGCCGACGAGGGGGAGGTCGCTCTCGGAGACGTCCTGAAGGTCGACGATGTAGCCCATCGTGCGTCACTCCTCCGCTCGGTGGGCGAGGACGTAGGCGACGAGATCGGAGGCCGGCGAGTAGGGATGGACCACGTGGCGGTCGACCACGGTCCATTCGGCTGGACGACCGAGCGACCCCACGATGCTCCCTCCCCGGACCTCGGACTCCGCGCGCGAGGTCACCTCGTAATAGTACAGCCGCCCCGAAGGGGTGACCGTGCGTGCCACCGAGGGTAGGTACTTAATCCCTTCGTGGGGAAGATTGAGGATCACGCGCTCGACGGGCGGCGCGGTCGCGGCGAACTCCCGGACGTCGGCGACGAGGGGGGCCACCCGGTCGGCGAAGGCTCGGCGCTTCAAGGTATCGCGCAGGAGCGCTACCGCGTCGGCGTTCGAGTCCACGGCGGTGATACGCGCTGCTCGACCGTCGCGGGCGATAGTGACCGCGAACGGCCCGACCCCGCAGCAGAGGTCGTAGACCCGGTCTCCCTCGGCGATCTCGCTCGCGACACGCGAATGCTCGTGCGCGAGCCGCGGAGAGAAGTAGGCGCGCTCGAGGTCGACCTCGAAGTCGATCCCGTTTTCGCGGTGCCGCGTCCGCCATCCTCCGGAGCCGGCGAGCACCTCGAGCGATCGTCGCCGGGCGGTCCCCTTCACGCCCCGGTCGTTCCCGACGATCCGTGCGCCGGGCACGAACTCGAGGAGCGCCTCTCCGATCTCGTGCGCCCGAGGGGTGAGCTGTGCCGGCACTCGGACCAGCACGACGTCCCCGATCACGTCGAACGAATGCGGAAGCCGGGCCCGCTCGCGGGCCTCCCCCGCGACCAGATCCCGGTAGTCGAGAACCCTCGCCGGTGCGGCCTCGGCGAAGTCGCGGACGGCCACCTCGCCCAGGTCGGGCGGCACCTCGCCGTCGTCCACGAGCGGCAGGACTACGTGGTCCGCCTCCTCGAAGATC
>JASHQN010000137.1 GCA_030039135.1 Thermoplasmata archaeon
GTCACCGGTTGCTTTGCGTGCACCGCCGACTCTCCCGAGATCGGACGCGTGATGTGCCCGCAGCTGCTGCGGAGCGTTCTCGAGTACCGGCTCGGGCAGCGATGGGAGGTCTCGAAGCCGGACCCTACGAAGCACGCCACGCGCGGTTGTGTGTTCACCGCGACCCAGGCCTAACCGCGCGGGCAGCGTCGGTCCGAGGCGAGTGGCCCTCACGACGGCGGACCGGAGTCACCGCCGGCTCTTTGCCCGCCGGGCCACGGACCGCCGCATGCTACGGGACCGCATGGTGTATCAGGTGTAACAGACAAGCACGACAACGGGGGAGCTAAGTTATATATACGAGCGTCCGGTTGGGGAGGGTACAAACCCATGACGCCCACCTCCCCTCCTACCGTACGCGCTCGTTCGCCATCGGCGAAGTCAATCCGCCGACCGGTCCCTCCGGCCGGAACTTCGGCCGCCGTCCCGGCCCCCCCGGCCTCGGACGTGTGTCCCAACTGCGGCTCCACGCACCTCATCCGCGACGACATCCGCGGCGAGATCGTCTGCGCCGACTGCGGGCTCGTCGTCGACGCGAGCGCCCTCGTGAGCGACCGCGGTCAGCGCGGCTCTAAGGAAGACACCGGCCGCGAGGCCCGTGGCTGGGGCCCCGTGATCTCGCCCTTGATGCCCGACAAGGGTCTCTTCAGCGAGATCGGCGTGCCGACGCGGGACTTCCAGGGCAACTCGCTGTCGCGGAACACGTCCCTCAAGTTCTACCACCTTCGCAAGCTCAACCATCGGCTCCGCGCGGCCCGGACGCATCAGCGCAACCTCGTGGTCGCGCTGGGCGAGTTGAACCGGCTCGCCGGCGTGCTCGGACTCTCGCGAGAGGTCAAGGAATCGGCGACCTACATCTACCGACGGGCGCTCGAGCACAAGGCGACCCGCGGCAAGAAGATCGTCGCCCTCGTCGCAGCGAGCGTCTACGCCGCGTGCCGGCAGTGCCATGTGCCGCGGACGATGAAGGAGATCATCGCCCATTCCAAGGCGACCAAGATCGAGGTCGGCCGCGCCTACACTCTCCTCGCTCGCGAGCTCAAGCTCGGGCTGAAGCCGGTGGAGCCTCGGGACTACCTCGTGCGGTTCACGCAGGACTTGAACCTGTCGAAGGAGGTCCGGCAGAAGGTGCTCTCGCTGCTCGAGCAGGTCGAGCAGGTCTACTCCACGAGCGGCGTGCTCCCCAACGGCATCCTCGCGACGATCATCTACATCGCGTCGAACCTGATGGGCGAACCCCGTAGCCAGGACCGGATCGCGGCGGTGGCCAACGTCACCCCCGTGACGATCCGCAACCACTACAAGGAGCTCCTCGACCTACTGGGCCTGCCGAAGAACCTCACCAACCCGCAGGCGCGTTCGAGCCTCCCCGCCGAGGCCGGCGCGAAGGTCGAGGCGAACGTCGCCGCCGCCGGCCACTAGGCTCGGACGCCGGGGGCCCCGACCCCCGGAAACCACTTGAACCCTCGGACGGCTGGGCAACCGTGGCCCTCGCGCCCCCGCTGAGCTACTCGTCGTTCCGAACGTACCTCGAGTGCCCGCTGCGTTGGAAGTTTCTCTACGTCGACCGGCTCCCCGAGGTGCCCCGCGGGTACTTCACGTTCGGGCGCGTGGTGCACACGGTCCTCGAGGATCTGCTCCGACCGCTCGTCGTGCCCTCGGCGCGGCGGGCGGGCCCGGGGGAGTCGCAGCGGACGCTCGACGAGTGGCGAAGCGGTGCCGAGGCCAAGGCGCCCTGGATGACCCGCGCCGAGCTCCTCGCCGCCTACGACCGCGCGTGGACGGGCGAGGGGTACGGCTCGGCCGAGGAGGAGGCACGGTACCGCGCCCTCGGCGAGGACCTCCTCGTCCGATACTACGACCAGCTACTCGACGAGCAGCCGAAGCCGGTCGCCGTCGAGGAGCACCTCGAGGCACGCTGGGACGGGATCCCGATCCATGGCTACATCGACCGGATCGACCGCACACCGGCCGGCGGGCTCGAGATCCTCGATTACAAGACGTCGCGGGAGCTCTCCGCCGAGGATGCGAAGGGCTCGGACCAGCTCTCGCTCTACCAGGTGCTGGTGGAAAGCAACTACCCGGAGCCGGTCGAGGGGCTGACGCTCTACCACCTGCGGTCGCTCACCCCGCACCGCGTGCCGCCCCGCGATCGCCGCCACCTCACGCACCTGTACGACCGACTCGGTACGGTGAGCGATGGAATCCGAGCGGAGGCGTACGAGCCGTCGCCGGGCCGGCACTGCGCGCGCTGCGACTTCCGCGCGCTCTGTCCGGAGTTCCGGAACGTCCCCGCCGCCGATCAGGTGCGCCTGCGCCAGCTCGTCGACCAGTTCGAGCGGTTGCGCGCCGAGCAGGACCGGCTGGACGATGAGATGACGCGGGCCGCCGAAGAGCTTCACCGGGCTGCCGAGGAGCTCGGCGTGCATCGGCTTCCCGGAACGCGGTCGACCGCGCTGCGGCGCCGCGAGGAGACCTGGCAGTACTCGCTGGACGCGGTCCGGCCCGAGCTCGAAGCGGCCGGACTCGCCGAGCGCGTCGCGAGCGGACGGACCGAGGAGGTGCGTCGACTCGTCCGTGACCCGGCGCTCGACCCCGAGCTGCGGCGACGGGTCGCCGAGACCGGTGCTCGTCGCGTCCGCTGGTACTGGGAGCTCGAAGGCAACGGCGAGCGGTCCCGGACCTCGGACTGAACGATCGAGACGCCGCAAGGGCTATGTTAGTGGCCCGATACTCCGCCGTATGGGGGTGCGCCTCGCCTCCGACGAGCGGCTCGCCCCGCTCGCCGGCCGGACGCCCGCGATCGCGACCCTCTGTTCGCACTCGTCCCTGCAGATCTTCCACGGGGCCAGGGCCGAAGGACTCCCGACGATCGGCCTGTGCGTCGGCCCTCCTCCGAAGTTCTACGATGCCTTCCCGCTCGCGAGACCCGACCGCTTCCTCTCCGTGAGCCGGGTCGCGGACCTACCCTCGACCGCCGCGCGCCTGAGGGAAGAGGCGGCGATCATCGTGCCGCACGGATCGTTCGTCGAGTACCTGGGCCCCGAGGCGTTCGCGAGCCTGGACGTGCCGGTCTTCGGGAACCGAGCGGTGCTCGGCTGGGAGTCCGACCGCCGCAAGGAGCGGGACTGGCTCGAATCCGCCGGCGTGCCCATCCCGAGGCTCTACGAGGACCCGGACGAGGTCGAGGGACCGGTGATCGTCAAGTACTATGGGGCGAAGGGCGGGAAAGGGTTCTACCTCGCCAAGAACCGGGAGGCTCTTGCCGAGTTCCGGCCCACGGGCCCCTACGTCGTGCAGGAGTACGTGCTCGGCACGCGCTACTACATGCATTTTTTCTACTCGCCGATCACCGACCACGGATACCGGCTCTCCCGAGGATCCCTCGAGCTGTTGGGGATGGACCGGCGGGACGAGGCGAACATCGACGAGCTCTACAAGCTCGGCGCGCAGGAGGAGCTGCTCAAGGCCGGGATTCGGCCGACGTTCGTCGTCACCGGCAACGTCCCGGTGATCCTGCGCGAGTCGCTCCTTCCCAAGGCGTTCGAGGTGGCGGGCCGGATCATCGAACGATCGGTCGAGCTCTTCGGGGGCATGGTCGGTCCGTTCTGCGTCGAGGGGATCATGACCGAGGACCTCGAGTACAAGGTCTTCGAGATCTCGACCCGCATCGTCGCGGGAACGAACCTGTTCATCTCGGGCAGCCCGTACTCCGACTTCATCGAACCCGGGCTCTCGACCGGCCGGCGCATCGCCCGCGAGATACGACGGGCCCAGGCCGAGGACCGGCTCGCCGAGATCCTCAGCTGACCCGCCGGCGCCGATCCGGCGCTCCGTGCCGGCTCGCCCGTTAAGAACCGGGGCGCGTGTCGGTCGGCTCCGATGGCGACCGCCATCCGCTCCGACCATCTTCGCAAGGTCTATCCGGGCTCGACCTCGGGCTCGGCCGCGCTCGAGGACCTCACGCTCGAAGTACCGTCCGGCCGCGTCTACGGGGTGATCGGACGCAACGGCGCCGGCAAGACGACGTTCGTCCGCATCACCGCGACCCAGCTCGCCCTCACGAGTGGACGGGCGACGGTCCTCGACCACGACGTCGCGACCGAGGAACGCGCGATCCGCGCGCAGGTGGCCTGTGTCCCTCAGGAGTCGCGTCCGCTCTACTTCCTCAACGTCGAAGAGGTGATCTACCTCTACCTCAAGATGCGGGGCCTCGATCGCGTCGAGGCGCGCCGGCGGACCCGGGACGCGCTCGATGAGCTCGCGCTGACGGAGTACCGCCATCGATCGGTCTCGCGGCTCTCGGGGGGGCTGCGCCGCCGAACCCTCTGCGCGATGGTGCTCGCGTCCGACGCCGAGCTCCTGTTCCTCGACGAACCGACGACGGGCCTCGACCCGATCGCGCGACGGCAGGTCTGGGAGGCGATCCGCCGCGCGACCCACGAGCGACGGACGATCCTGCTCACGACCCACTACCTCGACGAAGCGGAGGAGCTCTCCGCGCGTCTCGCCCTCTTCGAGCGGGGCCGGCTGGTCCTCGAAGGGACGCCGGAGGATCTCCGCTCGCGCGTGCGCTATCCGTACCGGGTCACGGTCCTCGGCTCGTTCCCGCAAGAGGAGCTCGCGTCGTACGGTCGCGTTTCGCCGATCGAGGGCGGGGTCCTCGTCTTCACGCGCGAGCCCGAGGCCCGCGATCTCGCGCGCACGGCGCTCGAGCGCGGCAACCGGGTCTCGATGGGGCCGGTAAGCCTCGAGGACGTTTTCCTCGAGGTCGTGGGACGGTCGATCGAGGAGGAAGCCCCGCCGACGGAGGTGGAGTGGTGACGGAGCGCCACCGACTCCGCTCCTTCGGGACGCTGATCCAGATCAACGGCCTCATCCCGATCCGGACCCAGCCGCTCTATCTCGTCAACCTCATCGCGAGCCCTCTGTCGTTCCTGTTCTTCATCTGGATCGTGTCGCGGGGGGCCGACCTCGCCTTCGGGCTCATGGGCGGCATGGTCCTGACGATGCTCTCGGTCGGGACCGGTCTCCAGTCCGACCTCACCCACTACCGTCACGACCTCAAGTTCCAGGACGTCGTCGTCGCCTCGCCGGTCGAGGCGCCCGTCTACGTCGCGGGCATGGCGTTCTCCGAACTGGTCTACTCGCTCCCCGGCCTCGCGGTCTTCGTCATCCTGTTCGTCTACTACGGGTTCGCGACCTGGACGAGCGTGGTCGTGCTCACCGGGGTCCTGCTCCTCGTCTGGTCGTTCGCGACCGCGTTCGCCTTCACGCTCGCCACGTACTTCCAAGACGTCCGCGAGACCTGGATGTTCAGCCCGATCTTCTCCCTCGTGCTCACGGTCCTGCCGCCGGTCTACTACCCGATCTACTACCTTCCTTCGTGGGCCCAGCTCGCGGCCCGGTTCTCTCCGACGACGTACGCGGCCGAGCTCGTTCAGGGCGCCGTCGGGCTCGTCCCGATCTCGTGGTCCACCGCCGTGGTCGATTGGGTCGTGCTCGTCGGGTTCACGGCGGTACTCTTCGTGATCGCCGGCGTGAAAGCGCGCTGGAAGGACCCGTGACGGATCCGCTCGCGGGGTCCTCCGACGGCCACGCGCGCGTGCGCCCAGCGAGCCCTTATGTACCCGACGGCAGGTGGAGCCGTCCGATGCTTTCCTTCGCGGACAGTCGTGTCTTCGAATCGTCCGAGGAGCGGCTGTCGCGATGTGTCTTCTGCGGCAAGGAGCTCGTGCTGCTGCCCAGCGACCGGCGCCAAGGTAGCTGCTTCGACTGCCTCGCCCTTTCGCTCCCGCCACCGGCCCCGTGCCCGGAATGCAGAGCGATGATCCCGGGCGAATCCCGCGCCGCGGGCTGCTCGCAGTGCGGCTGGTATCCGCTCGGCGATTGAACCCCGATCCGCGAGCCCGCTAGCTTTATCGGTCGAGGCCCGTCCTCGGCCGGAGGGCGTGCCGAGGTGGCTCAGTCCGGTACGGCGCGAGTCTGGAAAGCTCGTGGCGAAATTCGCCTCGGGAGTTCAAACACCGGGTACGGCCGATCCGTCCCGGGGGAAACTCTCCCCCTCGGCGCCTCCCTCGCGCCGGGGGCGTCCGGCCGGCCGTGACCGTTCCGCCCCGCGCGGTCACCCCCTCACTCCTGCAGGTGGACGCGATCGTCGCGCGGCTTGCGGGCCACGCGGCGATCGAGGAGGTCTGCCGGTTCCTGAGGGACTCGTTCCCTCACTACCGGTGGGTCGGGGTGTACCGGCTCGAAGGGGACAGCCTCGTCCTCGACGCGTGGAACGGGCCCTCCGCGACCGAGCACACCCGGATCCCGATCGCAAAAGGGGTCTGCGGCCGGGCGGTGCGGGAGAACCGCTCGGTCGTCGTCGACGACGTGCGCGCGTCGCCGGAGTACCTCGCCTGCTTTCTCGAGACGAGGTCGGAGATCGTCGTGCCGATCCGCGACGGACCGCGCGTCGTCGGCGAGATCGACATCGACGGCAACGAGGTCAGCGCGTTCGATGACTCCGATCGGACCTTCCTCGAGCGCCTCGCCCCGAAGCTCGCCGGCGCGGTCGTCCACGTGGCGGCCGAGCGAGCGACGGATCCCGGAGCCGCCGGCGGATCGTAGCGAGCGCCGCCCTTCGAGCGCCCGCGGCATCGAACACGAGGAACCCCTTCCGACGCGGCCGGCGGCGGGCCCGCTCGAGCCCCTCGGCGATGTGCCGCAACGCGCGGGTGAGCTCGTCGACGATCGGGAGGTCCGCTACGCGGCTCGTGCGCGAGAGCGGATTGAGGTCGACCGAGATCACCTTCTTGCCGATCGCTCGCAGCGCCTCGGCCCGGTCCCCGTCCTCGAGCGGCACGAGGCAAACGTCCGCGATGTAGATCCCGTTACGGTCCACCCGGGCGCGGTCGGAGGGAAGGCGCGGGATCCGGGCGGTGGGGCGTACCCCGAGCACGCGCCGCACGCCGGCGGCGCGGAGTACCCGTGCCACGAGCTCGGCCCGCCGCGCGCTACGGTGGAACAGGTTCACCTCGATGCCGAGGCCCGGCCTCGCCCGTTCCATTCGGGCGATCGCGTCCGCAGCGAGCGCCGCGACGTTGCCGTTCACGCTCACGACGGGTCGCCGCGCCGTCCGCAGCCATTCGGCGGCGACGCGTTCGGCCCGTCGGGCGCTCGGGAGCGACCGCTCGCCGAGGAGATAATCGAACGCCTCAGCCCGGCCGTGCGCGATGAGGCCCTCGGGCACCACGACCCCCGTGCGACAGAACGCGGCGAGCCGCGCCCGGACGACGAGGCTCGCGTACCTCGGGTGGCGCGGCGACAGGCGCATGCGCCCTCGGTTCTCGCCTACGCCCCGCCGGGCGCGTCGGTCCGGCCATTGGACGCCGCGCCGACGTCCCCGTTCGCGAGACGGGCCTCCAACGCAGAGATCCGCTCCTCCAGGGGAGCGAGCCCGTCCTCGAGCACCTTCGAGAGCGCGAGCTTCAGACTCTCCTCGAGCGCGACCAGGTCCCGGCCGAGGTCGATCATCCTCCGCGCGTTCTCGTTGAGCAGGAGCCGGCTCTGGGTCGCGACGCGATAGGTGTCGGAGAGATCCTTCGTGAGCTGACCCGACGCGTGCGAGAACGTCTCGATCGATTCGCCGACGGGCTTCCACTTCTCATCGAGTTGGGTGGTGAGGTGCGAGGTGAGCTTGGTCGTCGCGGCGTCGACTCCGGTCCCGACCTCTTTCGCGACCCGGTCGACCAGCGTCGACTCCATGCCCTCGAGTCGGGTCTTCATCTCGTCGCCGAGGTTCTGCTCGATGGTCTCGACGCGCTGGACCCGGTCCTCGACCGACTGGAGCCGGGCGAGCAGGTTCGAGTATGCGGTGCCGATCAGCACGTCGACGTGCGCCTGGAGCGTCTCCTGCCCGCGCAGGAGGAGGTGGAGCACCCAGTGCTCCCGGCCCTTCGTCTCCCCGATCGGACCGCGGTCCAACCGGTCGCGGACGTCGCGGTCGTCGATCAGCGTTTGAAGTTCCTTCAGGATCTCTACACGGATCGACGAGGTCCCCGTCGAGGACGAAGTCGCTCGTCCGGCCATCGAGCGTCGCAGGGCCCCCGCACCCTATATAAGTTGGTAGCTCGCGGCGGTCAGGGGCCGCTCTCACGAAGTGCGAGGGCGCTCTAGAACCCCGGCCCGAGCAGTTCCCGGGCCACGAGGAGCCGCCGGATCTCCGAGGTGCCCGCGCCGATCTCGAGCAGCTTCGCGTCGCGGGCCAGCCGTTCGAGCGGAAGGTCTCGCATGTACCCGTAGCCCCCGTGGATCTGGATCGCGTCCAGGGCGACGCGGGTCGAGGCCTCCGAGGCGAACGTGAGAGCGGCGGCGGCCGGACCCATCCGCTCCGGGGATTTGGCGACGGTCTCGAGCGCCGCGTAGAGCAGGTATCGCGACGCTTCGAGCTGAGCGTACATGTCCGCGAGCTTACCCTGGATCAGCTCGAACTCACCGATCTTCCGGCCGAACTGCTCGCGCTGACGCGCGTACTCCACCGAGCGGTCCAAGCATTCGCCCATGATCCCGATCGGGATGGCCGACAGCACGGCGCGCTCGATGTTGAGCCCGCTCATCATCACGCGAACGCCTTCGTTCTCGACGCCGACGAGGCGGTCGGCCGGCAGGCGGACGTCCTGCAACGCGAGCTCGCCGGTCGGCGAGCCGCGCATGCCCATCTTGTCGAGGCTCCGAGCGACCGAGAAGCCCGGATCGTCGCGGGAGACCACGAAGGCGCTGATCCCCCGGGACCCCCGCTCGGGAGCGGTCTTCGCGTACACGAGCAGGAGGTCGGCGACCGGACCGTTCGTGATGAACTGCTTCGTGCCGTTGAGCACGAAGTGCTCGCCGTCGCGCCGGGCGTGGGTGCGCACCGAGACCGCGTCAGAGCCGGCGTTCGGTTCCGTGAGGGCAAGGGCGCCGATCGCCTCCCCCCGGACGACCGAAGGGAGGAACCGTTCGCGCTGGGCGTCCGTCCCGTTCCGGCACAGGTTGTCCGCGAAGAGGTTCGCGTGGGCACCGACACTGAGCGCGAGCGCCGGGCTCGCCCGGGCGATCTCTTCCAGGATCAGCGCCTGGGCGACGTACGACTGGCCGATTCCGCCGTAGGCCTCCGGGATCGTGATCCCGAGGAACCCCTGCTCCCCCAGCCGGCGGAAGACGTCCCGCGGGAAGTAGTCCTCCCGGTCCATCCTCTCGGCGATCGGAACGATCTCCTTGCGGACGAACCGTCGCGCGGCTTCAGCGAGCCCCCGCTCCTCCTCGGACGGGGAAAGGTCCATCGCCGGCCCGACCGCGGCACCCGCTTAACGGTTTTCGGCCCGGCGGGCTGCGCGGGGCGGGGGAGCTCGCGCTCGCAGGCCGAGGTGGAGCTGCCAAGCGGCTTTCGATTTCGGCCAGTCGATGCGGTAGTGGGCGCCGCGGCTCTCCGTGCGGGTGAGCGCGGCGCGCGCGATAAGGCTCGCGGTGAGGGCGGCGTTCGCGACCGGGCCGGGCAACGCGCCGGACCGTGCGGGCTCGACCGAGCGGGTCAGCGCGGCGAAGCTTTCGAGTGCGGACGACAGCCCCTGCGCCGACCGCACGATCCCCACGTCGTCCCAGAGCGTCGAGCGGACGAGCTCGAACTCCTCGGGTTCCTCCGGCTGTCCCTCGCCGGGCTCGAGCGGGATCTCCACGAGACGGCCGGGGGGCTTCGGGCCGCCCGGCGCCGGGTGGAGGAGCTGTCGGGCCACCCGCTCCCCGAAGACGAGGCCCTCGAGGAGCGAGTTCCCCGCGAGCCGGTTCGCGCCGTGGACGCCGGTCGCGGCGACCTCCCCGCACGCGTACAGCCCGGGCAGCGACGCGCGACCGTCTAGGTCCGTGGCGATCCCGCCGATCATATAGTGAGCGACCGGCGCGACCGGGATCCGATCGCGCGACGGATCGAGGCCGTACGCGGCGAGGAAGTGGCAGATCGAGGGGAAGCGAGCGAACAGGAGGTCCCGGGGCAGCGCGGTCGCGTCGAGGTAGACGCACGGGTGCTCCGAACGCTGGATCTCTCGGTCGATCGCTCGGGTCACGACGTCCCGAGGCGCGAGCTCGGCGTCCCGATGGACCGCGGGCATGAACCGCTCCCCGGCCTCGTTGCGCAGGACCGCGCCTTCGCCCCGCAACGCCTCGGTGATGAGGAACCGCGGCGCCCCTTCGCGATAGAACGCGGTCGGATGGAACTGGACGAACTCCATGTCGGCGAGCAGCGCCCCGGCGCGGAACGCGATCGCGACCCCCTCCCCGGTCGCGATCGATGGGTTGGAGCTCTGGCGGAACAGGCTCCCCGCTCCTCCGGTCGCGAGGATGACCGGCCCGGGCGTCAGCACCTCGACCGCCTGTCCCCCGGCGTCCGACAGAACGGCCGTAGGTCCCTCGCGCCCGCCGGGCCGGAGCTCTCGCAGCGCACGGCGCTCCCGGGTCTCGATGCCCGCGGCGATCACGCGCCGCTTGAGCGCTTCCTCGATCGAGAGGCCGGTCGCGTCCCCCCCGGCGTGGAGGGTCCGGGACCGAGAGTGCGCGGCCTCCCGACCGAGAGCGATCTTGCCCTCGACCGTGTCGAATGGGACGCCGTACCGGACGAGGTCGGCGATGCGCGCCGGTGCCTCGGTGGTGAGGATGCGCGCTGCGGCCCGGTCGACCAGACCGTCGCCGGCCTTCACCGTGTCCTCGAAGTGACGACGCGGGGAGTCGTCCGGACCGATCGCCGCAGCGATCCCGCCCTGGGCGTAGCGAGTATTCGACTCTTCGATCTTCGATTTCGTCACGATCGTCGGCCGGAGCCCGAGCTCGTGGCTTCGCAGCGCGACGTAGAGGCCGGCGATCCCGCTGCCGATAATGAGGGGCCGGCGGCGCGCCTCGCTCACGGGGCCGCGGATGTGGCCAACGAGCTAAAAGGCGTCCCTAGCGCCCCGTCGCGCGTATAGACCGGACGATCCTGGCGGCGGCGAAGGCGGCGGGGATGCGGCCCGACGACACGATCGAGACCGACTGGCGCCCGAGCGTCACCGTGTCGGAAGACCCCGCGCTCGAACCGGAGCTGGCGGCTCGCCTTCCGGCCCACGGCTCACGACGCTCGATCGCCGTCACCGAGCTCGTGGCCCCCCGGCAGGCCTACTGGCGCGCGATCGCGCCCGTCCCTCGGACCGTGGAGCGAGAGGAGCGGCTGGACCTCGGTCGGACCGTCCACCGCCTGCTCGGGAGCGCCCTGAAGGACGAGGGGAGGCTCGAGGTCCGGGTCCGGCGCGAAGGGACCGTCGGCCGGATCGACCTCCTCGCGGACGTTCCGGTGGAGGTGAAGACCAGCACGACCCCGGTGGCCGCCGAGGAGCTCGTCGCCGCTCGACCCGACCAGGTCGAGCAGCTCGCGATGTACGTCGCCCTCGCGGGCGGGTCGATCGGTCGCCTCGTGACCCTCGAAGTCGACGGGGGGGAGATCCGGGGCGTCCGAGCGCTCGACGTGCGATTCGGCGAGATCGACTCCGTCCGCCGGGAGATGCTCGAGCGAGCGAACGACCTATGGGGCGCCTGGGCCGACCGGAGCCCGGGGGCGCTCGCGCGCTGTCGCTGGTTCGACCGCGGTTGTGAATTCCACGACGCCGGAGTCTGCGGCTGCACCGGTAGCGAGCCCCCGCCGTCGGGCGTTGTGGCGGAGGAGGTGGCCGCCGTGGCCCCGCGGCCGGACGTTGCCGAACGGATCGCCGCTCGTATCCGCGACGCCGCTCGACCGGCCGGCCCGCCGAGAGTGGGAAGGATCCGCGAGCTCGTCTATCCGCGCCGGGCGTACTTCGAGCGGACCGCTCCTCTTGCCCCGGCACCTCCGCGCGCTCGGGACCCCTTGGCGCCGGCCGACCTCTACGAACGGGTCCGTGCCGCGATCGAGTCGGGCCCGGTCGGGGACGTCGTGCGCCTCCCACCGCTCGCCCAGGAGCTCGAGGAGGAGGTCGCCGGCTTCCGGGGCGCGCCGTACCTCGTCCGGACGTCGAGAGCGAAGGACCGGGCGTCCCCGGCCTCATTGATGGAGGCCCAGCCCCAGTACGCTTTCGAGCTCGGGCTCCGATGCGTAGCGACCGGCACCCGCATGGGCCGGCTCGTCCTCGCGCGGGAGCGGGCCACCGACCCCCGGGACCAGCTCCAGGTCTTCGAGATGCGGTTCGGCGCTCCGACGATCTTCTCGAAACTGTGGCGGGAACGGGCCGGCGACCTCGAGGCGGCGGTCCGCGCCCGAGACCCCGGAGCCCTTCCCGCGTGTCCCGCCTGGATGTACGCGACGTGCCCCTATGCGGCGGAGTGCGGCTGCGATGCCGCTGCGGCGCGGTCCCATCGATAGATGAGCGCGGTGCGCGTCGCAGCGAACCCGCTGCGATCGTAGAGGCGTCGGGCGGCCTCGTTCGATGCGCTCACCCAGAGGCCGACGCGCTCGTACCCGAGGGCGCGGAGGGCTCGGAGGCCCCAGCGGAGGAGGTAGCGTCCGTATCCTCTCCGACGCAGCTCGGGGGTGATCATGAAGTCGAGGAAGACCGCGCGCCGCACCGATCGCTCGCACGTGAGGAGGGACCCGACCAAGGCGGGAGGCTCGGAGCGGTAGAGCGCGACCGAGGCCTCGTCCAGGAACCGGCCCATGTCGCCGGCGAGGAGGGCCAGGAGGATCCGTCGATACTCCCCCGGGTCCGTGCCGATGAGCAGCTCGTCCGCCGTCCCCCGAAACGACCGCCAGTCGAGGTCCGCCAGGGCATCGATCGTCACGTCTCGCACGGGGACGAGCGCGAGCCCGTCCGGCGCGGCGGGGAGCGCCGGCTCGTCCTCTCGGCCGAGCGTCCGCTCCATTTCGAGGCGGGGGATCAGTTTCGAGCCCGGGCGGCGGCCGAGCCGATCGGCGAGGGTGGTCTCCTCATCGCTGGAGAGGCCGGTGAAGCCGACGCTGAGGGAGCGAACGGACTCGGGGAGCTCGTGCTGCAGCGTGTCGGTGAGGTGTACCGCCCGCTCGACCGCGCCCGCGGCCGGCTCAACGTGAACGTGGGCGAACGCTTCCGCCCCCCGGTCCGACCGGAAGGCCAAGCCGCCGCCAGTCGAGGACGGGTAGAACCAGCCGGCCTTCGCCCCGCTACGGAGATCGCGCACGGTTTGATCGACCCACGCTCCCGTGGGCGATTCGTCGCGGGCGGCGAGCTCGCGGCGCACCCGTTGGACGAGCTCGAGGAGATCGTCCTCTGAGCCGTTCCGGGCGGGCCGCGGAGCGTCCATCGTTCGGTCGGGGTCAGTGGGTCGACTCACGCAGCAGGATCTGGGCGATGTCGGGAGCGACCGACGCCTTCTCCGCCGGGTTGCCGAGGGTGTCCGTGGAGTAGACCTCGTCGGTGACCGCCTTGATCCGCTCGAACGCGTCGCGCAGGAAGAGCCCGTGCGTGCACGTCGCGCTGATCCCACCGGCCCGCACCTTCTTGAGGAGTTTCGCGGCCTCGACGATCGTCCCGCCGGTCGAGATCACGTCGTCCACGACGACGACCTGCTTGCCCTCGACAGCGACGGGGAGCGGCTGGGGCAGCGCAAGCTCGACGCGGTCGCTGTCGATCCGCTTCTTCTCGAGGGCGAACCACGGCTTGTCGAGCAGCTGGGCCATCCGGCGGACCCGCTCGATGCCGCCGCGGTCGGGAGAGATGAGCACGTCCGCCGGGCGCTCGCGCAACAGACGGGCGATGGCCGGGATCCCGCTCGCCTCGAATGCGGGCTTCGAGAAGTGGGCGAGCGTCTGGCTGGAATGGAGGTCGACGGTGATCACGACGTCCGCGTCGAGCTCGACGTGGCGGCAGAACGCCCGAGCGCTCACCGGCTCGCCGGGGAAGAACCGACGGTCCTGGCGGGCGTACCCGAAGTAGGGCACCACCACGTAGACCCGGCTCGCTCCCGCTTCGCGCACCGCGTCCTCGAGCAGCAGCAGCTCCACGATGTCCTCGTCCGTCCGCGTCGACTGAACGACGACGACTTCCTCGCCCTCGAGCCGGCCCCCGACCCGGACGTAGAGTTCTCCGTCCGGGAACCGTTTCATGAACGGGATCGCGAACGGGGCGTTGCTGAGCTCGCGGGAGATCCGTTCGGCGAGCGCCGTGGACGCGGTACCGCCGATGACGTGCATCGCGCAGAATCCCGACCGGCCGGACCGGGTTCCGAACTAAAGGCTTGCGCCAGCGTGGTCGAGACCGGGGGTATCGCGGGGGACTCTCGACCTACAGATCGGCCTCGTCCGACGCGGGCGGGCGGTGCTTGGGTTTCTGACCGCGCCGGACCCGGGGGACGGGCCGGCCCCGTCGGCTCGGCCGAGCGTCATGGCGGGCGGGGCGTGCGGGCCGTCGGGAGAGGGCGTCTTCCTCGTCCTCCTCGTTCTCGGCCCGTCCCCAGGGCTTGAGCCCGCGCAGGAACCGTCGGGCCCTGCCCGGAGGGGCGGATTCCTCTTCCTCGCGGTCCTCGTCCTCCTCGGAGCGCCGGCGTGGGTCCTCGATCCCCTCGGCCCTCAGGGCGTAGTGGATGCCGAATGCGAGGAGGATGACGCCCAGGACCGTAAGTCCAAGGAACTGCCAGGACTGGGCGGGGACGCTCCCCGCGTTCCCCTCGAGCGCGAGCTTGAGCGCTCCGAACCAGGGGATCATGCCTCGCGCGACGCCAACGATCCAACCGGGCTCGACAAGCTCGCTCAGTCCCGTGCCCTGATCCGTGAGCCCGACGCAATCGACCGCGGGCGTGCACCCGTGGTTGAAGTTGTAGTCTCCCATGGTGACGAATCCGGAGTGCTCGCCGAGTTCCGGCGACGAGAGATCGAGGCTGATGTTCACGGACTGCCAACCGATCCGGTAGAGGTCGAGGGTGCCCGCGAGGCCCGTGACGCCGCACCCCGCCGGCCGACCGTCGCCGGCCGGTGTGCCCGGCGTCGAGTACACATCGCCCGGGCCTGTGCCGCAGGGAAGACCCGAAAGCTCGGTCGCGTTGTAGCCCGCGACCGCCGGATCCCACTCAAGGAAGAGGATCGCACGGTGAATGATCGGAGTGGTGCCCTGTCCGTTCGGCAGGTAGAGCACGACATCCCCGTACTCCCCATACGTCGAGTATCCGCTCGTCATGCCCACGAGGTAGGGAGTGATCTGGCCGGTCGGGATCCGCTGCGCGAGAACGAGGTCGCCGGTGTTGATCACCCCCAGAACGTCCGTCGACCCGTGCTGCATGCTGTCGGACTCGACGACGTAGACCGGTGGCCAGTTCTGGGTGTAGGCGTAGAGGCCGACGAGCATGAGGGCCACGACCGCCACCGCCACCAGCGGCTCGAAGTACAGCGAATCCCGGGCCCGCCAGAAGACCGGATGCTTCTCCCGGTCGAACCACCGACGTTTCGCGGGGCGGACCTCCTCGTCTTCCTCCTCTTCCTCCTCCTCCCCGCTTCGCCAGCGCCGGACCGGTCGCGAGGTCCGTTTGCGGGTATGGGACGGGCGAGGTGGCGGACGTCGGGGACGGGGGGACTCTTCCTCGTCCTCGTCGTCGAGATCGTCGTCGGACTCCTCACGAGGAGCCATCGTCCGGCGTTCTATCGACCGTGCTTAACCCTTGGGCTCGACCCGAATCCCCGCCGTTCGGCGTGGGCCGGCGCGGGACCGCGTCACGCTCCGAACCGTTATCCCGCGGGTCCGGTTGAACACCAGGACCCATGACGACGATCGACGTGTCGATGCCGCTCTTCCCCGGAATGCCCGCCTTCCCCGGCGATCCGCTGTTCGCGAGCCGTCCCGCCCAGTCGCTCGCTCGAGGCGACGCCTACAACGTCTCCCAGATTTCGCTCAGTACCCACGCCGGGACCCATGTGGACCCGCCCCGACACTTTCTCCCGGAGGGGGCCACCACCGACCAGCTCGACCTCGCCACGCTGCGCGGGCCCTGCTGGGTGGTCGGCATTCCGGACGACGTCACCTCCATCGGATCGACGGAGGTCGGCTCGGTGCCGTCGGGGGCCCGCCGCGTCCTCTTCCGTACGTCGAATTCGGGCCGATGGCATCGCCAGCTCGAGTTCTTCCCGGACTACGTCGCGCTCGGGGTGGCCGGCGCGAAGGCGCTCCTCTCGAAAGGGATCCGTCTCGTAGGGATCGACTCGCTGTCGATCGAGTCCGATCCCTCGGGCACCTTCCCCGTCCATCACACGCTTCTCCGCGGCGGCGCCCTCATCTTGGAAGGTCTGCTGCTCGCCGATGTTCGCCCGGGGGCCTACGAGCTCGACTGCTTGCCCCTGCGGGTGCGCGGAGGCGACGGCGGTCCGGCCCGGGTGTTGCTGACCCAGGGGTAGCGGAGGAGCGTCCGCGGCCCACCCCGCGATCAGTCCCGCTCGTCCGGCGGCAGGAGGTCGGGGATCCCGTCCTCGATCGGATAGACGGTCCGGCACCGCGCGCACGTGAGAGTGCCCTCCACGATCTCCTCCCCGTCGGTCTTCCGGCCGACGAGGGAGAGCTCGCCACGGCAGACCGGGCAGCGCAGGATCTCGAGGAGGTCGGGCCTCATTTCGACCCGCCCTCGACGATCCCGTAGCCGATCAGTCGCCAGGCGTTGAGGCGGCGGGAGATCGCGACCCGGCTTCCCGGGAAGACGGTCACCGGCCGGTTCAAGGACAACTCGACCTCGTCTCCTCGCGCGCTCGTGACCTTTCCGCTCGCCACCGTCGTGCCGACCGTCACCGCGAGCAGTTCGCTCGTGCGAATCTTCTCTACCTTGATCTCGCGCTGCGCACCCAGCACGCGATCCAGGAGCGTCGCCTTGAGGCGGATCTTCTGGCTGACCGGGGGAAGGGTCCCAGCCACTCCAACGAGCCGACCGGTGAGGCCGTCGCCCTTGGCGAGCGCCGGGTCGAGCTTCGTCCCGATGGCCGCAAGGCCTCCCGGGTGGAGCTCGTCCCACTCCTGCCCGCCCGAGACGATCGACGTCACGGTCGTCGTGAGGGACTCGGACCGGGCGCTCGGGGTCCCGGCGGGGCCGGGGCGGATCTCGATCTCCTCGCCGAGGGTGATCCGGCCCTGGAGCAGCGATCCCCCGAGGACCCCGCCCTTCAGGTCGTTCGGCCGGGTGCCCGGGCGGTTGATGTCGAAAGAGCGCGCCACGTACATGAGCGGGGACTTGCCCGGGTCCCGGGTCGGGGTCGGGATCGTCTCCTCGATCGCGCCGATGAGCGCGTCGATGTTGACCTTGTGGTTCGCACTGACCGGGATGATCGGCGCGTTCGCGATCGGCGAGGTCTTGAGGAACTCCACGATCTCTCGGTAGTTCTGCTCGGCCGCATCCGCCGGTACGAGGTCGATCTTGTTCTGCACGACGACGACCTTGCGCACCCCGATGATGTCGAGCGCGTAGAGATGCTCGCGCGTCTGGGGCTGCGGAACGTGTTCGTTCGCCGCGACCAACAGGAGAGCGCCGTCCATGATCGCTGCGCCCGAGAGCATCGT
>JASHQN010000138.1 GCA_030039135.1 Thermoplasmata archaeon
CACTCGACCGATTGAGCAGATCCCGGAACGTCTCGAAGTAGCGGAGGAACGGGTCGGTCCGCCGGCGCTCCTCGAGCTCGAGCAGCGCGATCTCGAGCTGCGCCTTCGCCTTCGGGTCCCCGCTCGCCGCCCGGAGGAGGTAGACGCAGAGGACCTGGTAGTGCGGGAGGACGAACGCGTCCGTTCGGGGGGTGCTCGTGTCGCCCTTCCGGGGCCGATAGATCCGCTCGACGGGCACCACGGCCGCGACGGCCTTGCGGTGCGAGAAGCCGAAGTACCGCCCGGGTCCGAGGATCCTCGTGACCTCACGGAGGTTCCCGCCGAGGTTGTTCGTCAGGCGATCGCACTCGTGCCAGCACCAGAGCCCGAAGCCGTAGTCGCCCGCGAGGTACGCCTCCCAAGCGCGACCGTAGAGCGATCGCTCCTTCTCCTCGTCCGGTAGCGCCGGGTCGAGAGCGGCCCGCCAATCGGAGATCAGGACGTCGACCCGCATCGAGGGCGAGAACTCCTTGAGCTCGGGAACACCGGGAGGGGCCGCCATCGCCTTCTGCAGCACGGCTCCCGCTTACGTCCTTTGGACCGACCCCGGACGGTCGGCCGGCGCCGGGACCCCTGCGAGCCAGGTTCCCCGAACCACCGTCGAGCCCGCCGATATGGCCGCATCGAGCGAGGGAGCGGCCAGCCGCACGAGATCCCCGGGCGAGCCGGCTTCGAGCCATCCCAGCGTCGGCTCACCGAAGGCAAGCCCGGCGTTCCCGGTGTAGAGACGGATCGCGTCCTCGACTCCCAGCGTCTCCTCCGTGCTCGGGTTCGCCGAACCTCCGCCAGGGTCGGTCCGATGCACCGCGGCTCTCAGCCCCCGCCACGGGTCGATCGGATCGTACGGGGCGTCGCTCGACCCGACGAGCAGGTGGCCGTGCTCGATGAGGGTTCGGAACGCGTACGCCCAGCGCTGCCGGGCCGGTCCGAGCCGGAGGCCGAGCCATGCGTCGCTCCAGACGAACCCGGGCTGGACGACGAGCGCCGGGCGGACTTCTCCCAGCGCGGCCCAGAGCTCGGGGGGAGTGAGCGCCGCGTGCTCGATCCGATACCGGCGGCCGTGCGGGAGCGGGGAATCCCGAAGGAGACCGAGGGCGTGGGAGATCGCCCGATCCCCGATCGCGTGGATTGCGGGGACCAGGGCACGGCGACGGGCGGCCTCAAACAGCGTCCGTAGTTCCTCGTCGGAGGCGGCGGCCATTCCCGCAGTCGTCGGATCGTCGGCATAGGGAGTCGTGAGCCAGGCCGTGCGGGGACCGAAGGCCCCGTCGACGAACGCCTTCACGCCGATCACCTCGAATCGATCGGGCGGCCCGGACGGACCCCCGGGGTCGCGGAAGTACTCCTCCCAACGTCGCCCCCTTAGGTAGACGCGGAGACGCGTCGGCAGCCTTCCGTCCGCAGCGAGCTCCCGGAGCTCGACCGTCTCTTCGGGGTCGGCGTTCATCGCTCCGATCGTCGTGAGCCCGAACGTTCTCGCCTCCTCGAGGGTACGCAAGAGCGCCTCCGGCTCGATCCGGTCCGGTGGGGGCAGCCGGGATCCTAGTGACGGGATCGCGCCCTCGTAGACGCGGCCGTCCGGAACCCCGTCGGGGTCCCGGCCGAACTTCCCGCCGGACGGGTCGGGCGTTCCGCGGTCGATCCCCGCCATAGAGAGCGCGACGGAATTGACGAGCCAGACGTGCCCGCTGGCGTGAATCAGGACGAGCGGCCGGTCCCGGGACATCTCGTCCAGGTCCTGGCGCGTGGGCCAGGCTGCGCTCGGCAGCCGTTCGGGGTCGAACCCTCGGGCGACCAAGGTTCCGGTCGGGTGGGCCGCCGCCCATTGCCCGACCGAGGCGGCGATCGCCTCGAGCGAAGCCGCACCGCCCACGGTGAGGCCGTCCCGAACCCGCGTCGCCTCCGCGACGTGGAAGTGGGCGTCGATGAGCCCCGGAATGACGAGGTCACCGTCGAGCGCGCAGACGTCCGTTCCGGACGGCGCCGCGCGCCGCGCCTCGGCCTCCGAGCCCGCGACCAGCACCTCCCCGTCCTCGATGAGAAGCGCGGAGCAGTACCTCCGACCGGTGAAGATCCGCCCTCCGACGAACAGGGTGGCATCGGTCATCCGTGGTTCCCGGGCCGGCAGGGGAGGGGTGAGAAAGGGTTCTCGGGCGGCGGCTACACGTCGAGGTACTTGTAGAACTCGAAGGGGTGGGGCCGGATGTTGAGCTCGAGCTGCTCCACTCGCTTGAGCTCGATGTAGGTGTCGATCAGGGACGCGGAGAACGCCGGCTTGAGGAAGTCGCGGTCGGATTCTAGGCAATCGAGCGCTTCGCCGAGCGAGCCGGGGAGCTCACGGATCTCGAGCTCTTTCCGCCGGGCCGGCGTGAGCTTGTAGATGTTCTCGTCGACGGGGGGCGGGGGTTCCATTTTCTTCTTGATACCATCGAGGCCGGCGAGCGCGAGCGCGGCCTCCGTGAGGTAGATGTTCGCCGACGAGTCCGGGGTGCGGTACTCCACTCGCTTCGCCGCGGGCCGACCACGGTGGTACGCCGGAATCCGTACGCTCGCGGACCGGTTCGCGCGGCTCCAGGCGATGAACACCGGCGCCTCGTAACCGGGAACGAGCCGGCGGTAGGAGTTGGTCGTGGGGTTGGTGATCGCGCAGAGCGCACGAGAGTGCGCCATCAGGCCCCCGACGTAGTAGCGGCAGGTTTGGCTGATCTCCGCGTACTTGTCCTTCTCGTCGTAGAAGGCGTTCTTTCCCTTCGTCCACAGCGACTGGTTCGTGTGCATCCCGATCGCGTTGTCGCCGTAGACCGGTTTCGGCATGAGGCATCCGACCTTCCCGTGGCGGCGCGCGACGTTCTTGATCACGTACCGGACGTCCTGGATGTGATCGGCCATCGGCACGAGCTCGTCGAAGCGGACGTTGAGCTCTGACTGGCTCGCGGTCGCCACCTCGTGGTGGTGGGCGTCCATCACGATGTGGAAGTGATCCGTGAGGATGTTCGACATCTCGAGCCGCAAGGGGAGCAGTGAGTCGACCGGCGGCGTCCGGTGGTATCCCTCCTTGAAGCGGACGGTCGCCTGGCTCGGGCCCTCGGACCACGGGGCCTCGCCGTGATTGATGAGGTAGCCAGAGCCGGCCCAGGCGTCGTGAACCCCCTGGTACGAGGGGAGGAGCTCTACGGAATCGAAGACCCAGAACTCGATCTCGGGTCCCCAGTACGACCGATCGTAGCCGGCGGAGGCGAGCACCTCCTCGGTGCGACGTGCGACGTGACGGGGATCGTGATCGTACGGCTCCTCGCTTCCTCCGATTCGGACGTCGCAGATGAAGCGCACGACGCCCCCGGCCTCGGGATACCACGGGATCGTGGCGAGGGTCCGCGTATCCGGAACGAGAAGCATGTCCGATTCGAAGATCTCGCGGAATCCGCGGACGGACGAGCCGTCGAGCTTCGGTACGCCGGAGCCGAACGAGTCCTCGGTGAGGGTGCTGAGTGGAACGTCCACCTGGTTGAACCCCCCGAAGACATCGGTGTAGAACAGCTCGACCCAGCGGACCTTCTCGAGCTTCAGCTGCTCGAGGACCCGCATACCGTCCGAGACGCCCTTCGACTCCTTTGCCGGGGACATATCCACGCCCTCGGGCGGAGCGACAGTACCGGCCTACATCAAAGATTCGCCAGCAAAACTGGATGATTGTCCAGTTCGAAACCGGTATGGTTTATTTTCTGCTGGAACTATCCTCATCCATGCGGCGAACGTCCATGCTCGACGAACTCGACCGTTCGATCCTCGAGGAGCTCAACGTCGATGCTCGGCGAAGCCATCGTGAGATCGCGCACCATCTCAAGGTCTCCCCCACGACCGTGAGCGCCCGGATCTCGCGGATGGAGACCCAGGGAGTGATCCGGGGGTACATTCCCCTCCTCGACGACGAGCAGCTAGGCTGGGACCTCTGGGCGACGATGGGGATACGGATCTCCAAGGGGCGCCTGCGGGAGGTCGAGGAGCGGCTCGCGCGCGACTCCCGCGCCTACGCCATCTACGACATCACCGGCGAGACCGACGCGCTCCTGATCGGGAGGTTCCGCGACCGCCGCGACCTCGACCGGTTCGTCAAGCACGCGCTCCAGGACCCGCACGTCGAGCGGACGAACACGCAGGTCGTCCTGAACCGGGTCAAGGAGGACCGGCGGGTGCCGGTATCCCG
>JASHQN010000013.1 GCA_030039135.1 Thermoplasmata archaeon
CCTACGGCACATCGACCCCCGGGACCTGCTCGTCTTCATGGGACTGACGAACGTGAAGACGTTCCTCGCGCCCCTGAAGGAGATCATCGAGGGCGTCGCCGCGACGGCCCCGGATTTCACGGTCCACGACCTCGTCCGAGCGGCCGAGGGCGGCGAGGGCGCCATCGCCGAGACGCTGCACGAGCGGCTCGAGTACCTCGAACAGACGAAGCTTCTCGGGCCCGTGGGGACGAGCCTCAACGACCTCGTGAAGAAGGGGGAGGCGACGTTGATCAACCTGCGCGGGGTCGCGCCCGACGTCCAGGAGCTCGTCGTCGCCCGGATTGCGCTCACGCTCTTCGAGAACCGAAAGAAGGAGAAGATCCCCCCGCTCTTCCTCGTGATCGAGGAGGCGCACAACTTCGCCCCGCAGCAGGGGACCGTAACCTGCTCGCGGATCCTGAAGAACATCGCCAGCGAAGGCCGCAAGTTCGGCCTCGGGCTGTGCGTCGTCACCCAGCGGGCGGCTCGCATCGACAAGAGCGTGCTCTCCCAGTGCAACACGCAGCTGATCCTTCAGGTGACGAACCCGCTCGATCTCAAGGCGATCGCGCAGTCGATCGAAGGGCTTACCTCGGGCATGACGGAGATGATCCAGTCGCTGCCCGTGGGAACGGCGCTCATCACGGGCGGCGGATACCATACGCCGCTGTTCTGCGAGGTCCGGCCCCGGGCGACGCGCCACGGCGGCGAGAGCGTCCAGATCATCGCGGCGTGATCCGGGCGGCGCCCGGCGCTACGCCTTCGGCGATTGGAGCAGGTAGCGGCTCACGAGCCGCACTCCGAAAGCGGTCGCACCGTGGCTCATGTAGGGCGGCTGGTACTTCCGCGTCTGTTCGTTCGTGTAGGCCGGCCCGGCGATGTCGAGGTGGGCCCACGGCGTGCTCCCCACGAAGTTCTCGAGGAACGCGGACGCGGTGAGCATCCCGGCGGTCGGAATCTCGATCGAGTTCCGAACGTCCGCGACCTCGCTCTTCACCAGGGTCCGGTGGTAGTCGGTGAGCGGCATCCTCCACAGCGGCTCGCCCGCCTCCCGGGCGGCCGCGAGCAGCCCGCTCGCGAGGCGATCGTCGGTCGAGACGAGCCCGGCCATATCGTCCCCGAGCGCGGTGACCTGGGCGCTCGTCAGGGTCGCGAGATCGATGACCTCGTCCGGGTGGTGCTCGGCGACCACGTAGCCGAGGGCGTCGGACAGGACGACCCGCCCTTCGGCGTCGGTGTTCAGGACCTCGATGGTCTTGCCGTTGTACGTGCGCACCACATCGCCCGGCCGATAGGACGTCCCACTCGGGACGTTCTCGGCACACGCCATGACGCCGACCACGCGCGGGGGAACCTTGAGCAGCGCCGCCGCACGGAGGATACCGAGGACCGCGACGGCCCCGGACTTGTCGAACTTCATCTCGGACATGTGGAGGGCCGGTTTGATGGAGATGCCCCCCGAGTCGAACGTGATCCCTTTGCCCACGACGGCGACCGTCCGGCCCCGACGCGAGCCGCCCGGATATTCGAGCACGATCATGCGGGGAGGGTGAGCGCTCGAACCGCCGCCCACCGCGAGGATCCCCCCGCAGTGCATCTCGCGGAGCTTCCCCTCGTCGAAGACCGTGACCTTGATCCCGAGCTCCTTACCGAGCTGCCGGGCCTCCTCGGCGAGCCGCTCGGGGGAAGCGGTGTCGGCCGGGAGGTTCGCGATGTCGCGCGTCCAGACGACGGTCTCCGCGACCGTGACCTCTTCGTCCAGGGCCTCCCGCAACCCCGTCTCGTCCCGGAGAAGCTCGTCACCGAGCGCGAGCGCGATCTCCTCCACCGCGCCGTCGGTGGTCGACCGATACCGGAGGAACTCGTAACCCCCGAGGTACGCGCCGTCGACGACGGCACGGAGGGCCGACTCGGAGGTCACGCCCTCCTGAACGAACGCGGGAAGGCGGAACGAAGCGGTCCGCGCCCCCCGGCCCTTGAGCGTGCGCACCGCGTCGGCAGCTGCCCGCCGGATCACCTCCGCGTCGAACCCGCTCCGGGCCCCCAGTCCGAGCACCACGAGGCGTCGCCGACCGTCCGGCAGGTGGAGCACGGTGACCTCGCGGCGGCGGCCGCGGATCTCCCGTCGGTCCCACGCGGCCTTCAGCAGGCCCTTGGCGACCGCGTCCTCCTTCGCGAGCGACTTCGGGAAGGAGGTCTCCTTCTCGCCCCGTTCGAATACGCCGGTGACCACGGCGTCCGAGCCGGCGGACGTCGCTTCGCGACGCTCGAGCGATGCCTTCACCGCGCGCCCGATGGGGCCCTAGAAGGACGGTCGGATCTTCTGACGGTCAATCCGGATCCCGGCCGGAGTGATCGCGAGCAGGTTCTTGGCGATTCCCGCGACGTCTCCCCCCGTGTCCTTCGCGACGTTCTTGAGATCGATGCTCATGCGGCGCACCGCGACCTGGTCGTTCGCGATCGACGTGTAGTCGAGCAGCACGATGTCGCCTTGGTAGGCGAGCTTCGTGATTCCGTGGAGGTCCTCGAACCGTAGGATCTCCGCGGTTCGGACCGTTCCCCGGTTGCCCGCCAACGCGCCCGCCTCGTCCTCGAACGACATCGATCCGAGGTCGAGGAACGTTCCTTCTTCCAGCGTGTCGGACCCGTGATGGCGGCGGAGAATTCCACTCTTCGTCATGCGGCGCGCCTCAATTTCGAGAGCATCGAGGGGAGGTCGCTTCTTAAGTCTATTGTTCCAAACGTGCGCGAGGTCACGACGTTGCCAGCGTTCGGGCCGCGCCGGCGTCGACGGACGCGGATACGTCGTCCCCGGCCCGTTCGACGAGGACGAACGAGCGGGGCCGCACCTCTCGAGAGCTCGGACCACCCTGAAGCGTCCAGACCCGGCGGCTCGATCCGGTTCCGGCGTCGGCCGTACGCTCGCCCGAATCGAGGCGTTCCGTCCATATCCCGGCCCAGCCGAGGTCCGGGAACCGTTGCGGCGCGTCGGCAAGGTTCGCAAGGAGCGCCGCCGAAGCGCGGCCCGCGTCGCGCCGGATCGCGATCCGGCGCGACGCCTCCCATCCGATCGCACGAACCGACCCTGGGCGCGCGAGCGCCGGAAGTTCCCGACGGAGGCGGAGCAGTTCCCTCACGAGAGCCCGGTGTTCGGTCCCCTCGGGGGACCGGGCCGCCGACCGGTCGAGGCGGCAGCGCTCCATCGTTCGGGGATCCGAAGGGTCCGGAGGCGGATCGGCAAACCCGTTCGACCGGAGCTGGCGGAGCCGATCCGTCGTGACGCGTCGGGCGAACCCACGCGGCGGATCGGCGAAGAAGTAGAACGGGCGCTTTTCCCCGTACTCTTCGCCCATGAACAGCATCGGAACGTAGGGCGAGAAGAGGGTGAGGCCGAGCGCGACGCGAGCCAGGCGATCCCCCACGAGGGTGGTCAACCGTGCCCCATCGCCCCGGTTGCCGATCTGGTCGTGGTTCTGATCGAAGACGACGAAGCGATCGGGTCCTGCGCCGCGGGCCGGCGCCCCGTAGCGCCGATCCCGAACCACCGAGTACTGCCCTTCGTACAGGAACGGGCGCTCGAACGCTCTCGCGAGTCCTTCGAGTCCGTCATAATCCGCGTAGTACCCGAGCCGCTCGCCCGTCACGGCCGCGTGCAGCGCGTGATGGAAGTCGTCGGACCATTGTGCGTCGAGCCCCCAGCCGCCCTCCGACGTCGGTTGCAGGATTCGCACGTCGTTGAGGTCGCTCTCCGCGATCAGCACCGGCGGGCGCCCTTCGGGCGCCGTCGCCGCGCGGCACTCGTCCGAGAACTCGGCCCAGAACGGCCGGGCGGAACGGTCGTGGATCTCGTGCACCGCGTCGAGGCGAAAGCCGTCGACGCCGTACTCCGAAAGCCATAGACGGGCGTTGTCGAAGAAGTACCGCCGCACCTCGTCGCTTCCCGATCCGTCGATGTTGGGCGTTGGCCCCCACGGCGTGATCGCCCTTGGGTGGAAGTACGGACCGAACTTCTCGAGGAAGGCGGCCTGAGCGCTCCAATGGTTGTAGACGACGTCCAGCAGCACCGAGAGTCCGACGGCGTGCGCCTCAGCGACGAACTCGAGGAGTCCGGCCGGCCCTCCATAGGCCTGGCGGACGGCGAACTGGTGCACCGGACCGTACCCCCACCCCCGGCCCCCACGTTCCTCTTCGACAGGCAGGAGCTCGACCGCGGTCACGCCGAGGTGGGCGAGCTCGGCCAGCTCCGGGAGCGCGCCGGCGAACGTTCCTTCGGGGGAGAACGTTCCGATGTGCATCTCGTAGAGCACGGCTCGCCCGAGCTCGACGGGTCTCGGTGGCGCGCGCTGCGAGCGAGCCTGGGTGAGGTCGAGAAGGCAGGAGGGGCCCCGCACCCCCTCGGGCTGCCAGCGCGATGCGGGGTCGGGCAGGCGCGCCCCGTCGACGGTCAACCAGTATCGGTCGCCGGCCACCGCGGCCGGATCGTGCCCTTCGAAGTACCCTCGCTCACCGCGAGCGAGCGGGAAGTGCCGTCGGACCGTGCCGACATAGTCGACCTTGACCCGCCGGGCACGCGGTGCCCAGACCCGGAAACGGAATCCGCCTCCCTCGGCTGGGACCGCGCCCACGCGAACCGCCAATTCCATCCCGACCCTCTTCCGCGCTCGCGTCGAGTCGGACTCCGCTCACGAGCCGCGCCGGACGACGGACCAGCGAAAGCCACCGTGGCTCCCACTCGCTCGGGAGAGGTCCGGTACCCGCAACCGCCCGTACCTCCCGAAATCGATGGAGGCGGAGTGGGGCGAGCCGTAGACGAGGAGGGCGAGGTCGCGCAGCATGTCCGGGGCAACGTGGTCGTGGTCGTGGGCCGCGGTCGCGACCACGGCGCCCTCGCGCACGAAGATCGGCACGCTCCCAAGCGGGACCGCCCGGTTGAGCTCGCGAGGTCCTTCGATGCGCCTCCCGGTCCAGAAGTCGTACCATTCGCCACGAGGCAGCAGTACGGAGGTCCGAGATCCCGGGATCTGCGGTGCGACGAGAAGGTGTTCGCCGAGCAGGTACTCGTCCTCCCTCAAGGAGGCCGGATCCTCGGGGAAGTCCACCACGATCGGACGGACCAGGGGTCGCCCGAGACGGATGCCCTCGACGGATTGGGAGTAGAGGTACGGGATGAGCCGATACCGCAGGGCGGCGAACTTGCGGAACACCGAGAGCGCGCGGCGCCCGTAATGCCACGGTTCCCGCGGCGTCGTCCCGTGGAGCCGGGTATGCGAGAACAGCATTCCCATCTGCATCCAGCGGACATACAGCTCGGGCGAAGGGCGTCCGGCGAACCCCCCCGAATCGAAGCTCATGAACGCCCCGCCCGACGCGGCGTAGCTGAGGGCCCCGCGCAGGGCCGCCGCCATGTCCCTCGGGTACGTCCGGGGGTCGCCGCCCCAATGTACCGGATACCGGTGGATGTCGAGTCCACCGGACCGGCCCCACACCATCGGCTCCCGGCCCACGGCCTTGAGCGCGCGGAAGACGGTCTCGTTGTACCACGTCGCGTACCGATTGTGAAGCTCGAGCGTCGCCGTACCTCCGTACCCGTCCTCGGGCACGGCTTCACCGAAGTCGGTCTTGAGCACGTCGACGCCCAGATCGAGGAGTTCTCGGACCTTGTTGGCGAACCACCGCCGTCCGCTCGTCTGAGAGAAGTCCACGGCTCCGAAGTCGACGCTCGGACCATCGAACTGTAGCCCCACCCGCCCGTCGGCGAGGCGAGTGAACAGGTTCCGTGAGCGGAGCTCTCGATACTCGGGGGTATGCGTGGGAACGTAGGGATTGATCCAGAGCGATAGGCGGAGGTCGCGCTGGTGCAGCTCCCGGATCATCCGCGCCGGATCGGGGAAACGACGCCGGTTCCAGCGGAAGGTGCAGCCGACGCCGAGGAACGGTAGCGCCATGGCATGTCGGGACGCCGCACCGGCGAGGCCCGCGAGCACGTCGCCCGGATCGCGGTCCGACGCCCGATCGACCGCTTCTCGCGCGAACCCCAGCCGCCGGCCGATCGCGTACAGCGCGTCCGGCAGCGGCTCGTCCAGCCACGGGGGATCGAGGTGGATCACGTCGCCCGGGAGCCTCAAGGCCCGGATCCTCCGCGCGACGCGGAGAAGCTCCTCCTGGTTGCGGTAGGCGCACCGGCTGTACCAGACGCCGTACGACCACAGGGGCGGCACGGTGGGTGCGCCGCGCCGGTCCCAGAACCAGCGGAGGATCTCTCGCGGCACGCGCGAGAAGAACAGACGGATCGTCACCGGGCTCGTGGGGATCTCGATCTCGCCGAGCCCGAGGTACCGGTGACCGAAATCGAACCGCACCGGAGCCCAGGTTTCTGCGAGGAACGCGTACCCTCTCGTCGACCAGAAGAACGGGTAGGCCACGTACGCGCCGTCGTTCGGGAGCCCGAAGACGTCGCCGATGCTGGCGCGCAGCTCCCGTCCGATTCGGTTGAGCGGACCGAAGAACTCGCCCGCGCCGTAGACTCGTTCGTCCGCCGCGAACCGCAGGGGCCAGGTCACTCCCGCCCCGCGGGTGCCCCAAGGGAGGGGCCTCCCCAGCTTGCCCGGCGGGCGTTCGCTCGACGTCTCGAACACCGTTCGGCCCCCCTCGAGAACCGACAAGGACGGCCGGGACCCTCCCACCTTAACCTCGAAATCTCCGGCCCTCCAGGACAGCGTCGGCGAGGTACGCGGGACGGCGGGTTGCACCGGTCGGACCCGCCCTATCCGGATCGTGACTTCGTGCGGTCGCTCCGAGCGCACGGTCAATCGGAGGGCGTGACGGGCCCCGCGAAGGCGGACCGTTCGAGATCCCCGGGACGTCGCGCGCGCGTCACGGAACGCATCCGGGGCGGACGGGTCGACCTGGACACGCGGACGGCGAGGCATCGTGCTCCGCGATCAGGGCAATCGCGAGGAAAGGCTCATCGACTCGAGCAGGGTCCCGTCTGCGCTGAAGAAGAGCGCACGGTCCGGATCGGCCGTCACGAAGACCGAGTCCCCCACGTTGAAGTCGTAGGCTCGTACCAGGGCCCGGACCGCCACCGGGGCCGGCGCAGCGCCCGTGCCGGCGCCGGCCCCGGGCGCGGCGGTGGGTCCCGGCAGGATGTTCAGGAACAGTTGGTCGGACGAGCCGAGGCGCTCGATCCCCGTCACCCGGGCCGACAGCAGGCCCTCCGCCGGGGTCCTCTGCACGTGGATATCCCAGGGGCGAACGCCAAGCGTCACCGGGCCAGCCTTGCCCGCGCCGCGAACCGGGACCCGCACGGGTCCGTGGACGAAGGTGGAGCCACCCGCGGTGGCCTGGACGGCGCCTTCCAGGAATACCATCTCGGGCGAGCCGACGAACGAGGCGACGTACTGGTTCGCCGGATGGCTCAGGATCCGCTCGGGCGTATCGCACTGGAGGAGGCGGCCGTGGTTCAGTACCGCGAGCCGGTCGCTGAGCGTCATCGCCTCGCTCTGGTCGTGGGTGACGAAGACGAACGTCTGCTTCAGCTGCTGGTGGAGGCGGCGCAGCTCGATCCGAGCGCTCGAACGGATCTTGGCGTCGAGGTTGGAGAGCGGTTCGTCGAGGAGAAAGGCTTCAGGGTCTCGCACGATCGCCCGGGCGAGGGCCACGCGCTGGCGCTGTCCTCCTGAGAGCTCGGCCGGCCGCTTGCGGAGCGTCTCGGTGATCCCAAGGAGCTCGGCGGCGGCCCGGACCTTCTGATCGATCTCCTCGCGGGTTCGACGACGGAGCTTCTCGGGGTCGTCCTCCCGCGGAACGCGGCGCACCCGGAGCCCGAAGGCGATGTTGTCGTAGGCACTGAGGTGAGGGTACAGCGCGTAGCTTTGGAAGACCATCGCGATGTTGCGATCGCGCGGCTCGTAGTCGTCCACGAGCATGTCCCCGATGTAGACGTGGCCGTCGGTCTGGACCTCGAGGCCGGCGATGATCCTCAGCAGCGTCGACTTCCCCGATCCCGACGCCCCGAGGATCACGACGAACTCGCCGTCGGCGATCTCGACCGACACATCGTCGACCGCGGTCTCGGTCTTGAATCGCTTTGTGATGTGCTCGAGCCGTATGCCGGTCACGTTCGTGCCCTCCCCCCGTGCTTAGCCCCGCACCGACCCAAGGGTCAGTCCGCCGATGATGTAGCGCTGGAAGACCATGTAGGCCACGACGATCGGAAGGCTCATCACGATCGCGAACGCCGTGACGAGACCGTACGGCTGCACCCCGGTGTCCGTCGAGTTCAGGTGGTAGAGGCCCAGGGCGAGGGTCCATAGGTTGTTCGACGTGATGAAGACGTTGGCCATCGCGTAGTCGGTGTAGGGACCGATGAATGCGAGGAAGGCAGCGAGTCCGAGGATCGGGTAGCAGAGCGGGAGGAGCACACGGAAGAACGCCTCGGTCCGGCCGAGACCATCGATGAGCGCGGCCTCCTCGATGTCGTCGGGAATCGAGTCCATGTAGTTCTTCACGAGGATCCCACTGAACACGACCGCTCCGGCGGAGTACGGGATGATCAGCCCGAGATAGGTGTCGATCAGCCCGAGGTCTTTGAACGTGAAGTAGAGCGGCAGGATGAGCAGGAACGACGGGAAGAGGGAAATCAGGAGGATGAAGTAGACGAACGTCCGCCGACCGGGGAAGTTGAACTTCGAGAGCGCGTAGCCGGTGAACGCCGCGAGCAGCAGCCCGATCGCCGCGGCACTGCCCGCGAAGATCAGTGAGTTGGTCAGCAGGGAGACGAAGCTGGGGTAGTAATGGAACAGAACGAAGTCATAGCTCGAGAGGGTCAGCTCGCTCGGCTTCGGAACGAGGATGCTCGCGGTGATCCCCGCGATCGGGATCGTCGAGAACGACGTCACCGCGATGAAGTAGATCGGAAAGACCGCGAAGAGACAGGCCAGGATCAGCACCGCGTGCGAGGCGATCCGCTTGGCGATACGGGAGGCGCGTCGGGCACGTCGAGTCCTCATTTCAGCCAGTTCCTCGTGAGGTCCGTCCGCCAGATCACGACCATCGTCAGCGCCGAGATGATCAGGAAGTCGAGCACAGAGTACACGGCGGCGGTCGCATACGCCGGATGGGAGCCGACCGCGCCGAACGCTTGGCTGTACGACTCGGTGATGAAGATCTGGGTCGCGATCCCCGGCCCTCCGTTTGTGATCAGATAGATCGGATAGAAGTTGTTGAACGTGAACAGGAACCCCATCAGCCCGACGAAGACGACCGTCGGCATGAGGTAGGGCAGCGTGATGCGCCCGAACTTGCTCAGCGTGCCCGCCCCGTCGATCGAGGCCGCCTCGTAGAGATCCTTTGGGATCGCTTGCATCGTGGCCAGGAAGACCACCGTGTAGAACGGGAACGAGAGCCAGACGTTCGTGACGAACAAGGTGACCCACGCCGTATCGGCCCCGCCCAGTATCCAGTCGACCTTGTGGATCCCGATCGTCCCGAGCATCGCGTTGATGATCCCGTACTCGTAGCCCCACATGTTGGCCCAGACGAGGATCGTGATGAACGCCGGGAACGCCCACGGCAGGAGGATCACCGTCCGGTAGATCGTCTTCCCGCGGAGGTCCTGATTCATCACCGACGCGAGGCCGAGCCCGACCAGCAGGAACAGGGCCACGCAACCACCGGCCCAGAAGAAACTGTTCTCGACCAACGTCAGCGACGTGGTGGCCCCCGTGGTCAGGGCGTAGGTGTAGTTCGTGAGGCCGATGTACTGGTAGGTGAAGTAGTTGCGACCGATCCCGAAGTTCGTCAGCGAGATGTAGACGGTGTAGGCGATCGGGTACGCATTCAGGAAGAGGAGCACGAGCGTCGTGGGAACGAGGTAGATGTACGCCGGCCACTCCCGCCGCAGCCGGAACCCAAGTGTCTGGTCCCGGAGGTCCGCCATTGTAGAATCAGGTGGCCGCGTAAGGGATTCCGAGATATGCGGATTTCGCTCGCGCGAGTTCGGCGCTTTTGTCCCACCGCCTTAAGGAAGCGCTGAGCGATCACTCGGCCGAGCCGTCGCCATGGGGGTCTCTCCGGGCCGCGCCGAGGGGGCGTTCGACTCGAAGGTTAACTGGTTTTTCCTCAACGCGTAAATACCCCGAAACAGTTCCACCGCCGCTATGACTTCTGCCGCCGCTTCGACGTTGGGGACCCGCTCGCGTTCTACCGTACGCTCCGCGACCGTAGTGTTCGTTCTCTCGGTGCTCGTGCTCTCCTCGTTAGGGGGGTTGGCCTCGGCGTCGCCGGCCAAACACGCCGGGATCCCGGCTCCTCCCTCGGGGACGGTCACCCCGCAGAACGTCACCTTCACTGGCGATCCCGCGGCCGACTTTCCCTCGGATGCGCTGCTCTACACGAACTGGTTCACGCCGTGGGGCTCGGCGAACAATCTCACGGGGCTCTACGGTACTTGGAACACCACGAGCCCGTACGCGACGCTGTTCCTCGGGCTTTCGGGGGTCGCGATCAGCGGTAACCAGATGCTCTTCGCGGTCTCGAACGACACGAACTGGGGTACGACCAACCTCTCGCACATGGTCGGCGCTGGGGCCGCTTACTGGGACCGAACGATCGACTTCACGCAACCAGTGAACTACCTCTTCATCGTCAACGATTCCGGAGTCCTCTCCTCGTACGAAGTCACTTCGATGGCGGGAGCGGCGACCACCACGGTCGCTTCCCTGACCCCCGCCGCGGTCGACAACACGATCTCCGGAAGCGGGGGCACCGTGACCGGCAACCTCGAGATTGCGCTCAGCTT
>JASHQN010000139.1 GCA_030039135.1 Thermoplasmata archaeon
CGCGAGCGATGGGCCATCCCGAGGAGACGTTTGACCCGGAAGTAGATCGGCGGGTGCGAATCCAGAGAGAGCCAGCTGAACAGACGGAACAGTCGGGACCGTCGCTCGGCGTACGCCTCCTCGAAGGCGGAGACCGTGAGGGCCGAGGCGAGGTCCTCCGGCCGACCGAGCATCATCGCCGAGAAGGTGTCGGCCCGTGTCTCGAGAACCTTGCCAACGAGATAGATGATGACGAACGCGATCACGATGTAGCCGAGCCCGAGATAGAGGAAGAGGGGCAACCAGAGGAATACCGCGCCGAGGTAGAGGACGCTGTTGACCCCGAACAGGATGACCGGGTCCCGGCCCCGGATGTGCCCGAGCTCGTGTCCGATGACCGCCTCGAGCTGCCCGTCGCTCAGCTCCTCGAGAGAGCCGGCGGTGATCGTCATCGAGGCACGGCCAGGGGCGACCCCGGTCGCGGCCGCGTTCGAGACCGGCTGATCGGTCACGATCACGTTCGGGACGGGAAGGCGGAACTTGCCGGCCGCATCCTGGACGAGCCGGTAGACGTCCCGTGTGGTGATCTCGATGTCCCTCTCCGAGCAGCGGACCCCGGCCTCCCCGAGCGCATCGCGCACGGCGGCCGCCGGGCTCGACCCGCTCGACTCGGCGGCTGCGACGGCGTCCGAAAGGCGGGCGCGCAGGGCCGGGAGCTGGCGCTTGAGACCTCGGGGCGCGCCCTGCGCGGCCTCGGCCGTGAGCGCGACCCCGATCACGGTGGCCTTCGGACGGTCCGCCGACGGTCTGACGAACCCGGATCCCAGCGCGATCCGGTCGGAGTAGAACAGCACGACCGCCTGGACTCCGATCATCAGGACGAACGCATAGAGGCCCAGGAAAAAGACGGCCGGCAGCGTGAGCAGGATCACGAGGAGAACGACGTTGGTCGAGTTCCCGGAGAAGATGCGGCGGACCGTCTCGCTGCCCTGCCCGGCCGAGGGAGCGACGCCCGACGCGGCCCGGGCGTAGGGCGGGACGGAGAGGTACAACGCGCTCCGCCGGGCGATGCGAAGGAACCGGGTGACGAACGCCCGGATTTCCTCCGTGAGATCGTCCAAGCTCTGTTTGGCCGCGGCGCCCAGCTCCCCCGGCGCGCGGAACTCGATCGTGAGATCGTCGGGCGCGATCCGCACGTGGGCCGTGGCGAGTAGCTCCCGTTCGGGGGCACCGCTCGGGCCGGGCGCCGTGGTCTCGATCGGCCAAACGTACTCGGCGCGTCCGAACTCCGCCTGCTCCGAGACACTGTAACCGGCCGACGAGAAGTGGGCGAGGCGGGGAACGAGGTAGTACGTCCGGAACGCCGTGGAGAGCGACGCGGCGATCGTGACGGACAAGTTCTCCGGGAGATCCACCTTCTCGACGACGGTCTCGGGGCTCACGTCGATCACCGGCCCACTCGGCCCGACGGATTAAGGCTCCTTCGGCCGCCCGGCCCGGAGCCACCGGGAATCGGCGTCGCCCGTCAGGTTCCGGAGCTGGGAGGGGGCGGCGAGGGAGCGCTCCCACCCGATTCGGCCGGAGCGGCGGAGCTAGGGAACGGTTCGGCCCGCGCGCCCAGGGGTACCGGCGCGTGCCCCTCCGGCCCGCCCCCGGCCCTGCGGCGTGCGCGCTCGGCGTACGCCCGCAAGAATTCGTCCTGCTGCTTCCGCGTGATCCACGCGAGCCGCTTGAGGTCCGCGAGGCCCTGCTGGAGCCGGTCGAGCACGTCCGGGTCGACGAGGACGTCCGCCGCTCGCGTCAGCTCCTGCGTCGCCGAGGCGAGCCATGGGTCACGCGCGAGGGCATCCTCCATCGTCGGACGGAGCATCTTGTCGAACTGCGCGGTCCGGGGCTCGAGGGGGAGCACGATGCCACCGAGCAGACGCTTGAGCGCTCCGCCGAGGCCGACCCCCGTCCGGAGCTGCATCGGCGGGAAGACGATCTGCCGGACCCCGCGGGAGCTGCGCAAGGTCGCCATCCAGAGCGGGAACCAGACCACGCTCACGGTCGCGAGGGACGGGAGGGGCAGGAAGTACCCGGCGAGCAGGTCCCGCTGGGAGGTGCGCGCCGCAACCTGCCCGTCGATCGTCTGGAGCAGGTCCGCTCCGGCGGCGACGAAGTCGTCGTGGAAGAGCTCCATCTGCGCGAGGGCCTCGGCGTTCGCCTTCTCGATCTGGACGACTCGGCCGATCACGCGCTCCTGCTCGGCGCGCTGCTGGCCGTGGATCGTCTCGATCACCCTGCGGCTCTCCGCGATCTGACGCTGAGCGTTTCGGATGTCCGTCCGGGCCTGCTTGCCCCGCGCGACGTGCGCCGTGCCGTCGGTCCGGCGGTGGCTCGCGCGGAACGCGAGAGTGTCGGTCGTGGCGATCGTCGTCTCGCTGTGCGCCACGATGCCCTGCGCCCGGCGGATGACTTCGAGGTAGCGCTGGATCTCCGCGTGGTGGGCCTGCTGCAGCTGGGCGACCTCGGCATCGACCCCCGCCAGAACCGATTGGACCTGGCGCTCGCCCTCTTCCTGTCGCGCGCGGTAGTCGGCCTCAAGCCGGGCTCTCGTCTCCGAGAGGATCGCCTCGATTTGGCCCCGGATCGCGGTGAGCGTCTGGAGGTCGCGCTCGAACCGGCCGAGCCACTCCCGCATCTCCCGCACGGCGCCCTCGTACCAGTCGACCTTGTGGCGGGCCGGGAGGAACCCGGCATGGGCGGATTGAGGATCCGAGCGGAACTGGGCCTGCGACAGGACGTCGTAGAGCAGCGGGGGGTCGAGCGGCAGGAACCCTTCGACCGTGAGCACTTCGGCCCCAGGGTCCCGGGAGAAGTAGGGCGTGAGGGCCCGCATCCGGCCGAGGTACTCCGCCGGGGGCAGGGCGCGGTCGAGCAGCGGGGCCACCTCATCGACCGGCGGGAGCAAGGTGTACCGGAACGTCCGTCGCCAGACCCCGGTCCCATCGAAGATCGCCGCCTCCGAGCTCGGGCCACCGTGCACGACGAGGAACGGCCAGAACAGGTTCGCGACCGCGTCGATCTCCTCGTCGAACCCCCCGGCGAACCGATTGATGATCGCGCGGCGGTCGGTCTCGACCGCGATGAGGATCGTCGCGAGGAGCGTCGGCTCCGCGAGGGCCTGCACCGAGCCCGAGCCGTCGGCCACCATCGCGAAGCCGAGCGTGACCTCGTCCGGCTGCCAAGCGGGCGGAGGCTGGACCACCGAGCCGCGCCGGGGCCCCGCCCGAGCGACCCGCTTCGCGAGTGCGTCGAAACTCTCCGGGGTGTGCGGTGCGAGCGAACCCGGTCGGCCGGGGGCGGAGGGCTCCCCCGACTCCGCGGGGGCCGACGGCGTTGCCACATCCGACCCGGGAGCGACGGAGCCGGACTCCGTCGAATCCACCTCCCCCACTTCCCCTGGCTCTTCCGAAGGACCTGGTGGGGGGTCCGTCTTGCGTGACGAGCGTTTCCGCGTGGCCACGAAGATAGATAGAGCGGTGGCGCACGTTATAAGGACCTGGGATGGGCCGGCAAGCGTCATCGGGCCCATCCCGGCTGTGCCGGGGCCCTTTCACTCGCGCTCGATCTCGAAGCTCGCGAGGTCGCGGGAGATGGGAAGCTCCTCCACCCGCTCGACGGAGCGGGCGTGGCTCAACCCCCGAGGACCCCGCACGTCATCGAGGAACTCGGCGACGAGGTCGAGGGGCCCCTGCACCTCGATGAGCACGGTGCCGTCGGACCGGTTCGCCACGCTCCCGACGAGCCCGCGACGGCGCGCGGAGTCCGCGACGCGGGCTCGGTAGTTCACTCCCTGCACCCGTCCGGCCGCAACGCACCGCCATCGGACGTCACCGGCCATTCGTGTGCCCAGCGATCGAGCGCTCAAGTCGGTATGCCCGTCGTGCCCGGGAGCTCGTCGCAAAGCGACGTTGCCGTCCGCGAAGCCCCCCCTTCGGGGGCCGTATCGGCACCGCGCGGTTGATGACCCCGCACGCCCTCGTTCCGGCCGAGCCCCTTCGATGTCCGCTTCCCCGACGCCGGGCCCCGCCGACCGTGCCGAGGTCTGGCCCCATCTCTTCGTCGGCGGGCTCGGCGCCGGCGAAGGGTTCGTCGGGCTTCGCATCTGCGTGCTCGAGGAGCCGTGCGCCGAGGGTTGCCTTCACCTGCCGGTGTTTCGCGAGGACCTCGAGGGCCGCTGGCGCTGCTTCCCTCTCCTCGCCGAGGAGGCCGTGGAGCTGCTGCGGCGTTCGATCTCCGAGGGCCGAGATGCCCTGGTGCACTGCCGGTCGGGGGTGGAACGATCGCCCGCGGTCGCGGCGATGTACCTCGCGCGGGTCCACGGCTTCGACCTCGAGCAGAGCTACGCGATCCTGCGGAAGGCCCGGCCCGAGATCGTGCCGCTCCTCGGCCTTCCCATCCCGTAGCGCCGGAGCAGCCCGCTCTTGTCGCGACCGAGATTTTCGGCTGCGGTCCGTGGAGGGAAATAGCGTCGCGGCTAGCGGGGCATCGGAGCATGTCGACCCGCGAGGTCGCCCAGCAGTTCGACCAGATCTCGACGGTCTACGATGAGACGCGCGAACCGCTCGACTCGGCCACGGTCGGCCACCTCGCCGACGCGCTCGCCGAAGCGAAGGTCGGCTCGCTGCTCGAGGTGGGCATCGGGACCGGGCGCGTCGCGAAGCCGCTCCTCGAGCACGGTTTCACCGTCACCGGTCTCGACGCCTCGCTACGGATGCTCGAGAAGGCCCGGGCGAAGGGCCTTTCCCGGCTCGTTCGAGGGAGCGCCTATCGGCTCCCGTTCCGCGATCGGGCCTTCGATGCGACCCTGTTCGTGCACGTCCTGCACATCTTCGAGATGCCGGCCGCCGCGATCGTCGAGGCCGCGAGGGTGGGACGCCAGGGGGCGTACGCGCTCGTGCATCCCATGGGCGAAGGGCGCTGGGGGGACGAGGCCCGGCCGGACAATCCTCGGGCGATCCTGCGCGACGTCCTGGCCGAGCAGGGGTTCCCGTTGCCGCGCCGCCCCTGGCGGAGCCCGATGGCGCGGGAGCGCGAGCTCCTGAAGCGGATGCCGCCCGATCGTCTCGTCGTCGTCAACGACCGGGAGGTCACCGAGACGGTGCGATCCCGGCTCGAGCGCATGTCCAAGCGGGGCCACCGGATGCTGCTCGAGATCCCACCGGAGGCGCTCCGTCGGGCGGTGGAGACGGCCCGCGAGCGCGTCGG
>JASHQN010000140.1 GCA_030039135.1 Thermoplasmata archaeon
GCGGATCCTCGGGCGTCCGCTCGAGCATCGCCTCGACCTCGACCCGCGCGGCGCGCCAGTCCCCGAGCTCGACCAGCGCGGCCAGCAGGTGGGCGCGGACCTCCACGCGCGCGTCGTCCTCCGCGAGCAGCGCCCGGTACATTTCGATCTCTTCCTTGGGTCGTGCTCGAGCGCCGAGGACCGCGGCCTTCCCCAGACGCGCATCGAGGTCGTCCGGGTGCGTCGCGAGCGCGTCCGAGAAGACGCGGTCGGCCTCGTCGGTGAGCCCCAAGCCCAGGAGAGCACGGCCGACGCCGACCTTTGCCGGAAGGAACTCCGGCTTCATCTCGGCGGCCTGCCGGTAGAACCGGAGGGCGAGCGCGGGCACTCCCCATTCGAGCCAGGTCCGAGCTCGCCCCATCGCCGCGTCGAGCAGTTGAGCGCTCGGGAGGAGCCGCTCCTTTGCGGCCGGGGCGGGTCGAGGTTCCTCCCCCAGGTACGACTCGAGCCCAAGCTCCCGGACCAGCTCGTGGAACCGGCCGGCTTCCACGAGGGTCCCGGACCGCGCGAGGACCTCGGCGGAGATCGCGAGGGGAAGCCGCCCGGGGGTCAGGACGACCAGATGCGCCGGGCCTTCGCCGCCCTCTTCGACCGCCCGTCGTATCGTATCGAGCGAGATCCGATCCGGGTCTTCGAGGAAAGCGTAGAGGAAGCCGTCGTCGGTCCGGAGGACGAGACCCTCGGGGATGGGCTTCGCCGCGTTCATCTGCTGGCCCATCGCCTCCACGAGCGCGCCGGCGAGCTGGACGAACGTCGAGGACGCCATCGCTCCTCGAAAGGCAGCGTTCATTAAATACGTGGGACTCCACGCGAAAGGAGTCGTGCAGCTCGCCGATCTCTACGCCTACGTTCGCCCGCTCGAACGCGAGCTTCGCCGCGAGTATGCTCACGAGCGGCCGCACGCCCCACCGCCGGCGCGCGCCTACGTCGACGTGAACCGGGAGTTCACGCTTCGCGGCGGCAAGCGGTTCCGCGCGATTCTCGTGCTCGCCGGCTATCACCTCACGACGCGCCGCTCTCCGCGACCCGTGCTGCGCGCCGCGGCGGCCCTCGAGCACTTCCAGAGCTGGATGCTGATCCACGACGACATCATCGACCACGCGGAGGAGCGCCGCGGCGGCCCGACCGTGCACCGGGAGCTCGCCGCGTCCCATCGCCGCGAGCACCGCGAAGGCGGGAGCGACGACTATGGGCTGGGCATCGGCATCACGCTCGGCGACCTCGAGGAGCCGTTCACCATTGACGCGATCCTGTCCACCCCGGTGCCCGCGAGCGCTCGCCTCGCCGCGCTCGAGGAGTACGTTCGAATGACGCGCGAGACGGCCTACGGACAGCTCTTGGACATCCGCAACGGTACCCTTGACCCCGGCTCCGTGACCGAGACGGATGTGCTCACGGTTCACCGGTTGAAATCGGCGGTCTACACCGTTGCGTCGCCACTGAAGATTGGCGCGTTCCTCGGTGGGGCCCGGTCCGAACGGCTCCGCGATCTCGAGGCGATCGGCATCGACCTCGGTATCGCGTTCCAGCTGCGCGACGACGTTCTCGGCGCCGGGTTCGACGCCGACGAGACCGGAAAGAGTCCGAACGATCTTCCCGAAGGCAAGCGAACGCTCCTCGTGATCCGCGCCTGGCGCGACGCGAGCGAGGCCGATCGTGCTCGGCTCGCTCGGGTACTCGGCAACCCTAACGCAACGCCCGAGGACGTCGAGCGGGCCCGTGAGGTGATTCGATCGACGGGGAGCCTCGCGTACTCGGAGTCCCGGATCGCCGAGCTCACGGCCCGAGCGCTCGCGCTCCTCGACCGCACCCGGAGCGTGCCCGCGACCGCGAAACCGCTCGTGCGCGAGATCGCGGACCGACTGGTACGGCGAACGTCCTGACCGGCTACTCGTCGGGGGTCGCGGCCGGCGCAGCGCCCGTGGCCTGGAGCGCCTGGGCGAGCTCCTGCTGCATCGTGGTGTACCGCTCCCTCAAGTGGTTCTCCTGCCGTTCTACCGCCTTGACGCGGACCTCAAGGGTTTCCTTCTCTTCGGTCAGGAGGTCCTCGACCTCTTTCTTCGTCTTCGCCCGGACGAGTAACCCGCCGATGGGCCGGTAGATCACGGTCTCGTCGGCCACGCCCTTGAGCTCGTCGAGGGTATGGGTGACCTCGCGCAGCTTGAGGTCGATCTGCATCCGCTGCTGCTGCGTCGTGCCGAGTTCCTGCTGCAAGCGCTGGAACTGCTTCAAATCGTTCTGGAGCTTCGCCGGTAGGGCCACGTCCGGCTGACCACGGAACGAAGATAAGCGCTTCGTAGAGTCAGTCGAGGGACCCCTGCGCGGATCGACCGGTACCGACCGCAGCATGGGCCGCATCGAGGGCGAGCTGGATCCACCCGAGGTACGTGTTGAGCGCCGCCCGAGCCGCTCCAGTGTCGCCGGCGACGAGTACGAGCTCGACCGTGTCCTCTCTCGGACGCCGGAGTTCCGCGCGGGCCCGTGGTACCTCCCGCTCAGCCTCGGGCCACATCGTGCGCTCGAGCCGCTCAGCGAGGCGCGGGTCGGCGACGTTCACCCGAATCCGCGCCGTCCAGACCGTGGGCTCGCTCATCCCTCGAGGTCCCGCGAAATCGTCGTCAGGATCCGGTCCGTCTTCGATGCGGCGGCGCGGACGTAGCTTGCCGGATCGACGAGCTCGGCGATCTCCTTCGCGTCGAGGTACCGTCGGACGGTCGCATCGGCCATCGCCCGCTCCGCCAGGGACGGTCCTTGCGAGGGCTCCCGGGTGAGCTGGCGGAGCAATTCATGGGCCTCGGAACGGGCGAGCCCCTTGCCCGTGAGCGCGAGCATGAGGCTCTCCGTCATCGCGGCGCCCCCGGAGCGAGCGACCTCCTCGGCCATCCGGGCGGGGTTGACGCGAAGGCCGGTGAAGATCTCGGTGAGCTTGACCAAGATGTCGTCGGTGAGCACGATCGCGTGCGGGATCACGATCCGCTCGTTCGCCGAGTTCGCCAGGTCGCGTTCGTGCCACTGGACCATGTTGTCGAGCGGGGGCAGCGCGAACGCGCGCACGAGGCGCGCGAGACTCGTCACGTTCTCGGAGACGATCGGGTTGCGTTTCTGTGCCATCGTAGAGCTTCCGACCTGGGCCGACTCGTCGAACGGCTCGGCGATCTCGCCGATCTCCGTGCGCTGGAGGTTTCGCACCTCGGTCGAGAGCCGCTCGGCGGTGGCGGCGACGAGCGCGAGCCAGTTGGTGAACTCCGCGATCCGGTCGCGCCCTACCAGCTGGGTCGGGGCTTCGTCGGCGGCGACTCCGAGGCGGCGCAGAGTACCGGCCTCCACGGCCACCGCGTGATCGCCGAACCCGGCTCCAGTACCGACGGCCCCGGCCATCTTGCCGACCACGAGCCGGTGCTCGAGCTCGTCGAGGCGACGGCGGTGCCGGGCCACTTCGGCGGCGGCGACCGCCATCTTGTAGCCGAACGACATCGGGATCCCGTGCTGGCCGTGCGTCCGGGCGATCTCAGGGGTCGCACGGTGCTTCCGAGCGAGGTCGGCGAGTGAGCGGGCGAGACCGACGAGGTCGCCCCGAAGGATCGCGACGCTCTCCTTGAGCTCGAGGGCGAGCGCGGTCTCCGTAATGTCCGCGCTCGTGGCGCCGTAGTGCACCCACCGCCCCGCCGGGCCGGCCGCCTCGGCGAGCGCGCGGGTCATCGCCATCACATCGTGCCGGAGCGTACGCTCGAGCGCGTCGACCTTCTCGACCGGGACATGTTCGGTGTCGGCCACCTTTGCGATCGCTGCGGCGGACTCCCGAGGCACCATGCCCTCTTCGGCCTGGGCCGCGGCGAGCGCAGCTTCGACGCGGAGTGCACGGCCGAGCCGGGCGTCCCGGGAGAACAGGTCGCGAACGCGCTCCCGGCCGTACCGGAACTCGAGAGGGCAGAAAAGCTCGGACGAATCGTCCGTCACACCGGGTGACCGGAAGCCGGCTATATATGCGTGCGCCGAGGCCGCGTCCGATCGTGCGCCGAGAGCATCCGCTCGACCCCGCTGCCGAACTGGAACGCCCGCTTGGGACGTTCCGCGATCGAAGCCGGGAGGCCGCGGTGGCGGGCCCATTCGCGGAGGAACTGCTTCGGCTGCGGGGCGGGTAGCCGCAGGCGTAACGGGACGGTCTGGGCGGCCCGGACGAACTCGGGGTCAAGGTACGGTGCCGAGACCTCCCGACCGAGCTCGCCCGCGATCTCACGGGTCCGGGCCCAGTCCCGGTCGAGCAGGAGAGCGAGGTCGGCCGCGGCCCGGGCCGAGGCCGCCTCCGGCCGGAGATTCCGATAATGCGAGTACCCGAGGAAGAGCTCGTCCGCGCCCTGCCCGCAGAGCACGTCGCGGCTCGGCGCGGCGTCGAGCGCGAGCGCGATCGCGACCTGGACCGCGCGGATCGTCGGGGGCAGATCGACGAGCGACGATCGGAAGCGATCGGCCATAGCGTCGACCTCGACGTCCGTCACGATCCGTCGGTGCCATTCCCGACCGAGCGCCTCGGCGGCCTCTCCGGCGGCGGCGAGGTCGGCGGCGCCTTCGACTCCGATGGTGACCAGCGTCAGGCGCGCCCGGTCACGAAGCTCCCACGCGAGGAGCCCGGAATCGACGCCCCCCGAGAACAGGATGCTCAAGGGTTCGTTCCCATCGCGCCAGGGCGCGAGTGCGTGGTCCCACGCAACGTCGAGCGCGCGGCGCAAGGTCGGGTCCATCGAAGTCCCTCGTTCCCGGCGAGGGTGCTCGCCGGGGGCGGGTGGATCACCCACGCCCTGAAGATTTATCGCTGACCGGACTACCTGCGGACGATGGCTGCTCCTTCCGACGCTCTCGCAGGTTCCCGTCCCGTGGAGCGGGCGCTGTTCGTCGATCGCGACGGCACGTTGAACCCGGACCTCCACTATCTGAAGGAGCCGGAGCGCCTCGAGCTCTTCCGAGGCGTCGGGGGGGCGCTCTCGCTCGCCCGCGACCACGGCTACGTCATCGTCTGCGTGACGAACCAGTCCGGCATCGAGCGGGGCCTCTATACGGCGAACGACGTGGACCGGATCCACGCGCGCCTCAACGAGCTCTTGCGCGCGCACCGCGCCCACATCGATGCGTTCTACTACTGCCCTCATCTCCCCGAGCACGGCTGTGCCTGCCGGAAGCCCGGCACGCTCCTGTTCGAGGAAGCTCGTCGGGATTGGAACATCGACTTCGGCTCGAGCGCCGTCGTCGGCGATCGCGGGATCGACGTGGAGGCGGGCCGGAAGCTCGGCCTGCTGACCGCCTTCGTTCCCCGTCCGGTCGTGGCGGAACCGGCGGCTTCCGGGAACGATGACGCCGGGGCCGACATCGTCGCGAGCACCTTCGCCAACGCCGTGATGCGCGTGCTCGCCCGCGGTTGACCCTCAGGCCGCCGCGGAAGCCGTTATAGCCGCCGCCTCATGCGCCCCGAGGACTTCTCGTGGTGCTCGGGTTCGTGTCCGCGGCCATCGGGGTCGCGGCCACGATCGCGCTCGCTTCGGGCGCCGTCCTCGCGCGCGCACTCACGACGGCCGCCGGAGCGGTCGCCGCGGTGTTCGGCAGCGTGATCGTCGTGCTCGTCGGCTTCCCGTTCCTCGCCCTCCTGATCCTTTTCGTCGTGGCCAGCGTCGCGGCGACGCGGTACCGGTTCAACGAGAAGCAGAAGGCTCGCGTCCAGGAGGGTGCGTCCGGCGAGCGAGGGATCTCCAACGTCGTGGCGCACATCGTCATTCCGACGGCGCTCGCCATACCGGGCGGCTGGTCTCCCGCGCTCATCCCCGCCCCCACCCTCGCCGTCCTGTACGCGAGCGCGCTGGCCTTCGGAGCGTCGGACACGTTCGCGAGCGAGCTCGGTGTTCTGGCGGGACACGCCCGGAGCATCCTCACGCTGCGGCCCGTCCCGCCCGGGACGAACGGCGGGGTTTCGGGTATCGGCGAAGTATGGGCGTTCGCGGCCGCGGGCACTACGGCGCTGGTCGGGCTCGGTCTGTTCCACCTCTTCGCCTCCCCCCTTCCCTCGATCGCGGTCTTCCTCGCCGTCGTCGTGGCCGCGGGGTTCCTCGGTTGTCAGGTCGATTCCATCCTCGGGGAGACGCTCGAGAACCGCGGGTACCTCTCCAAGGGTTCGACCAACTTCCTCGGGATGCTCTCCTCGGTCGCGATCGCCGCTGTACTCCTGGGACTGCTCGGAGGCCCATGGTGAGGCGCGCCGGCGGCCGCGGCGGGACCGTTGTGCTGCTTTCGGGCGGGATGGACTCCGCGACGTGCCTCGCGATCGCGCGGCGAGCGGAGCCCCGGGTCCATGCCCTCACGATCGTCTACGGGCAACGGCACGCGCGCGAGATCCGTTCGGCGCGGGCGATCGCCCGCCACTTCCGGGTCCGAGACCATGTCGTCCTGCGCCTTCCACTCGGACCGCTCCTCGATTCGTTGCTCACTCGCCCGGAGAAGCGCTTGCCGAAAAGCGGTCCCCGGAGCCGTCGGATCCCGAGCACGTACGTCCCGGCGCGCAACTCGATCTTGCTCGCGATCGCTCTCGGCTATGCGGAGAGCCGTGGGCTCGAATCGATCTACATCGGAGCGAACGCGATCGACTACTCCGGGTACCCCGACTGTCGACCCGCGTTCTTCCGAGCGTTCGAGCGGATGGCCGCCGTGGGGACCCGTGCGGGCGTGGAGGGGAGGAGCCGGCTCCGCGTACGCGCCCCCTTGCTCGCGCTGTCGAAAGCGGACATCGTCCGGTTGGGCGAGGAGCTACGGGTCCCGTGGCGATTGACGTGGAGCTGCTACGCCGGTGGCCGCCGCCCGTGTGGCACCTGCGACGCCTGTCGGCTGCGCGCGCGAGGGTTTGCACGAGCCGGGGTGCGCGACCCTCTCGGGGCGGCCGCTCGCCGCCGCTAGGCCGGTTGGGCGGCGGCGTCCACCGGCGTTACCGTGGCGGTGCAGAACGCGCACCGGTGGGCGCCGAGGGGGATCTGAGAGAGGCACTCCGGGCAGGCCCGGGTCGTCGGCGGCTCCTTCGCCTTCTTCGCATCCTGTCGGTCGCTGTAGCGCTGGTACGGCAGCGCGATCGCGAAGAAGACGACGAGCGCGATGGTGACGAACGAGATCAGCGAGTTGAGGAACGCGCCCTGCATGAACGTGCTCCCGTTCACGGTGACCGTCCACGCCGAGAAGTTGAAGTGACCGGCCACCCCGATGAGCGGGGTGAACAGGTCGGCCACGAGCGCGGTGACCAACGCGGAGAAGGCCGCGCCCATGACGAACGCGATGGCCAGCTGGACGAGGTTGCCCCGGCGGATGAACTTGCTAAAGTCGTCCCGGATCGACACGGTCGAACACCAGAGGCGTTCGGACGAGGTGCCGATACTTGATGGTTGCGACCGCGGGTGCTACATCGTCTCGAGCCGCGCGATCCCGAGCAGGTCGAGCGCGTTGCCGAGCGTTTGCCGGACCGCCGCGACGAGCGCGATCCGGCTTTCTCGTTCGGCGCCAGAGCGGATCACGGGCACGGCGTGGTAGAAGCGGTTGAACTGGTCCGCGACGTCGTGCGCGTAGCCGGCGAGCGCGTGCACGTGCATCGTTCGCGAGGCCCGGACGACGGTGCGGGGCAACCGGGCGAGCACGCGGATCATCGCGATCTCCTCCGGGTGGCCCAGGCGGGCCGGATCGAACGGGTACGGCCCGCGGTCGGCATTCGCCTTGCGCAGCACGCTCGCCGCGCGAGCATAGGAGTACTGCACGAACGGGCCGCTGCGACCCTCGAAGGAAAGGGCGTCCTCCCAGCGGAACACCACGGGCTTCTCGGGAGCGACCCGCACGACGTGGTAGCGGATCGCACCGGTCGCGACGGCCTCCGCGATCCGCTCGATGTCCGCCTCCGCAAGGTCCTCCCGACGCTGGAGCACCTCGCGCCGGGCGCGTTCTACCGCCTCTCCAAGAAGCTGATCGAGCCAGACGGCCGAACCTCCCCGGGTCGACATCCGTCCCCCCTCGGGGACGGTGATGTCCTGGTAGATGAGGTAGGTCGGCCGGCGCGTCTCGCCGATCTCCGCGAGGAACGCGTCGAGCGTCCGGGCATGCAGCTGGTGGTCCTGGCCGAGAACGTCGACGAGGCTCTCGAACCGGGCGAACTTCTTGAGGTGGTAGGCCACGTCCCGCGTCGCGTAGAGGCTCGTGCCGTTCTGGCGCTGGAAGATCACGCGGGCGGCCTCTTTCGGCAACCCGTAGGAGCTCGTGTCGATCGCCCATGCTCCATTCTCTTCCTGGAAGGCGTGGGGAGCGCGCCGGAGTCGCTCGATCGCTTGCTCGACCGAGCCGTCCCGGAGCAGGTCGGACTCCCAGACGAACTCGTCGAACCGAATCCCCAAGCGCTCGAGCGATGCGAGCATCCCGTCAAGGATCTTTTGCGCGAGCTCGCGGTGGCGGGGGGGCGGGGACCCGCTCTCGATCTCACGGACGAGATCGGCCACCTCGGACTGGGCGTCCGCGTGCGTCTTCAGGTAGGCGCTGGCCGCGGGGTAGATCCGGCCGAACTCGGCGTCCGGCTTCGTGCTCGGGAGCTCGGCCTCCTCGGCCGCCCGGCGGATCGGTTCGGGCCACTCCGCCGGCGGTTTCGTCCAGACCCAGGTGATCAG
>JASHQN010000141.1 GCA_030039135.1 Thermoplasmata archaeon
GTCGAATAAGCGCGTCGCGTTGGGAAGGGGCGCCTCGAACGGCACCGCTCAACTCGAACGCGGACCTTATAGCGAGGGGAGGGCCCCACCTCGGGCGGTGACGCCACCCCCGACGATCGCCCAACAGCTCGCGGCGAAGCAGCGCGAGATCTCGGTCGCGGAGTTTTTCGAGCGGAACCGCCAGATCCTCGGGTTCGATAACCCGCAGCGGGCCCTCCTCACCACGGTCAAGGAGGCCGTCGACAACAGCCTCGACGCGCTCGAAGAGAGCCGGACCCTCCCTGACGTTCTGGTCGAGATCTCGAAAGAGGGAGAGGACCGTCTGAAAGTCGCGGTCACCGACAACGGCCCGGGGATCCTGCGCAAGGAGATCCCGAACGTGTTCGCGCGACTCCTCTACGGCTCGCGGTTCCATTCGAACCGCCAGGCCCGCGGCCAGCAGGGCATCGGCATCTCCGCGGCCGTCCTCTACGCTAACCTCACCACCGCGCGCCCCGCGCACATCGTCTCGAAGGTCGAGGAGGAGGAAGCGGCGCACGTCCTCGATCTGTTCATCGATACGCAGAAGAACCAACCCCGAGTCGCGGCCGAGGACCTCGTGCTGTGGGACCGGTCGCACGGGACCCGGGTCGAGCTCACGATCAAGGCGCGGTACGTTCGAGGTCGTCAGTCCCCGTACGAGTACCTCCGGGGAACGGCGATCGTCAACCCGCACGCCCGGCTCGTGCTCGTCGAGCCGGACGGCACCCGCGTCACGTTCGAACGAGCCTCGGAGGAAATGCCGCCTCTCGCACAGGAGACGCTCCCGCACCCGCACGGCCTCGAGCTCGGCGAGCTTGGCTATCTGCTCAAGGCCACGCGACGGCCGACGCTCGGCGAGTTCCTGGCGAAGGACCTCGCGGGGGTGAGCCCGCGGGCGGCGAAGGAGGTGCTCGAGCGGACGGGCCTGCGGACCGGCCAGGCCCCTTCGACGATCCAGGGAGAAGCTCAGGAAGGCCTCTTGCGAGCGCTGCACGAGGTCTCGCTCGTCGCGCCCTCGACCGAGTGCCTCTCGCCGATCGGATCGATGCTGATCAAGCGGGGCTTGCGGAACGTGCTGGGGGAGCTACGACCGGAGTTTTTCGCCCCGCCGGTGAGCCGTCCGCCGAAGGTCCACGCCGGATTCCCCTTCCTGGTCGAGGTCGGCCTCGTCTACGGAGGTGGCCTCCCCGCCGATCAGCCGATCCAGATCCTTCGCTTCGCCAACCGGGTACCGCTCCTCTTCCAACAGGGGGCCTGCGCGACCACGAACGCGATCGCGTCCATGGACTGGCGGCGCTACGGCCTCGACCAGAAGGGGGGGTCCGGGATCCCCGTTGGGCCGGCGGTCGTGCTCGTGCACATCGCCTCGACGAAGATCCCCTTCACGAGCGAAGCGAAGGAAGCGGTGGCCGAGGACCCCGAGATCGATCGGGAGATCACGCTCGCCCTCCAGGCTGCGGCCCGCCATTTGAGGACCCATCTCTCGCGGAAGAGCCGCCGGGACTTCGCGAGCGAGAAGTTCGAGATCATCCAGCGGATCCTGCCGAGGCTCGCCGAGAAGACGAGCCACCTCGTGGGAAAGCCGACGCCCGATCTCACGCCGGTGATCACCCGGATCATGGACGTCGTCAACGTCGAAACGAGCGTCGTCTCGTCCGAAGGCGCGGCCCGGGTGCCGGTCGAAGTGACGAACTACACGCCGCGGGCCCGGGTGCTGGAGCTGTTCGTGGAGATCCCCCCCGATGAGTTCGCCCGTGCCCGCTTCGAGCCCGCTCCCGACGGAACGGACCCCGCCCTCGGAAGGGCCTGGTGGACCCTCCCGAAGCTCGCGCCGAACGGCCGCACCAGGATCGAGGCCATCTTTGCGCCGGGTACGGAGGTCGATGCGGGGGATTTCGACTGGTACGTTGCCGGCATCGATGAGGCTCACCTCCTCGGTGCGGACCCCCTGCCGGGGGATTGGGACGTGCGACTCCCGCGGACGATCGTCGAGGCCGCGGAGGCCGCGGCCCAGGAAGCCGCCGCGTCGACCGACGAAGGGGAGGTGGACTACGATGCCGCCGAAGCGGGCGCGCCCGCGAGCGACGAAGACTGACGACGAGCAGATCCCAGTGGTGCGGGCCGACGCGCTCGCCCCGACCCTCGACCTCGCCGAGCAGATCTACGAGCAGCTCGACTCCGGGGAGATCCCCCGGATGAGACTGCCGCTGCGCACGAAGCAGAACCTCGCGTTTCAGAGCCGGGAAGGCGTCTGGCGGCTCGGCAAAGCGATGGGGACCCGTAGCGCGCGCAAGCTCGACGGAGCGCTGATGCTCTTGCGGACGTTCTACCTCGTCGACTTCATCAACGAGATGAGCCGCGACCAAAAGACGTCAACCCTGCGCGAGCTCTACTACATCAGCGAGGCGTGGGAGGATGCGAAGTTCCACAGCGAGGACGAGTCGAACCTTCTCATCGAGGACCTCGAAGTGATGTGCTCCCGGCTGCGCGAGGACTTCCGGCTCCATCCGGAAGAGAACGGCGCGTCCGTGATCGGGGATCTCACGATCAAGGAGAGGAACCGCAAAGGGGTCGTGAAGCGGATCAACTGCCGCGACGACGTCGGGGACGGAGGCTACTCGCTGCCGTTCAACGTCGAGAAGGAGAAGATCGAGTTCGTCGGGACGGGCGCGAAGTTCGTGATCGCGATCGAGTGCGGCGGCATGGTCGACCGGCTCGCGGAGAACAACTTCGATGAGGAGCAGGACGCGATCCTCGTCCATCTGAAAGGCCAGCCGGCCCGCTCGACGCGTCGGTTCCTGAAGCGGATCGCCGAGGAGCTGAAGCTTCCGGTCGTCGTCTTCACCGACGGTGACCCCTGGTCGTTCCGGATCTACGCGAGCGTCGCCTACGGGGCAATCAAGACGGCCCACCTCTCGAACTACCTCGCGACGCCCTCGGCCGAGTTCCTCGGGGTCACCGCCTCCGACATCGAGAACTACAAGCTCCCCTCCGACACGCTCTCCGAGCAGGACGTCCGCGCGTTGCAGGCGGAGCTCACCGATCCCCGCTTCGGGACCGCCGAATGGCGCAGCGAGATCGAATTGATGCTCAAGAACGGCAAGAAAGCGGAGCAGCAGTCGCTCGCGAAGTACGGGTTGAACTACGTCACTGAGCACTATCTTCCCGAGAAGCTCACCGAGATGGGCGTCCTATAGCGCGGGCCGGCCCGCGGGGGCGGTCCCGGCGGGCGGACGTGCCGGCCCCGGCGTGAGCCGTCCCTGCGAGAGGAAACCTTAACCCCCAGTGGTGTGGTCGCCGGCGGATGGCGGCGTCGCCCGGCCAGCGATACATCGCCGAGTTCGTCGGAACCTTCGGTCTCCTGCTCTCGGTCACCGGTGCCGCGCTCCTCTCGCTGAACCACGATCTGGGCACGTTCTCGTTCGACGCCCGGGTGCTCCTGATCAGCTTCTCGCTCGGATTCGGCGTGATGGGGATGATCTACGCGTTCGGCGACGTGTCGGGAGCCCACCTCAACCCCGCGGTGACGATCGCGATGTGGGTCGCGGGGCGGACCCGGGCTCGGGATGTGGTGCCGTACATCGTCGCGCAGGTCCTGGGCGGCATCGTCGCGGTCGCCACGATCGCGGGCGTCGCCTACGGCTCGAGCGCGCTCTGGGGCGGCGCGCAGGGCGCGGCGCTCGCGTCGCAAGGGTACGCGGGCAACGGCTCCCCGTACACCGTCTCGCTCGGCTCGGTGTTCCTCCTCGAGGTCGCGATGACGTTCTTCCTCGTGCTCGTGATCCTGCTCGCGACGCGCGAGAGCTCGTCCGCGAGGAACCTCGCGCCCGTCGGGATCGGCCTCACGCTGATCATGACGAACCTGGTCGCGATCCCCATCGACGGCGCGTCGGTGAACCCGGCCCGCAGCTTCGCTCCGGCGGTCCTTTCCGCGATCTGGCCGAGCGCGCAGTGGGCGATCCAGCAGGACTGGTTGTTCTGGGTCGCGCCGATACTCGGGGGGCTGGTCGCGGCCCTCGTCGCCCGATCGATCCGGCAGTGACGTCCCGGTCGATCTAGGTGATGCCGAGTGACACGAACGCGGCGTCGGAGAGCCACTCGGACGCGCGCTCGGCCGGCGCGTAGACGAGAGCGCCGGACGGCCCGTTCCTCCGCGTCCACCCGATCCCCTGTTCCTGGAACTCCGGCGGTTCGGCGCCCACCTCGACGACCGGCTCGGCCAGGCGCACCGGCACCGTCCGGCCGTCGCGCGCGATCGCGAGCGTGTCGTTCTCGGCGTCGAGAACGACCCACGCGAGGGGAACGAGCAGGCGAAGGTGGACGAGCCGGGGCCGGAACTGGCTTTCGCTCTCGGTCTCCGTCCGGTAGAACACCGCGACCTCTTCCCCTCCCACCGCGCCGAGCCGCTCGAACTGGAAGCTCCGTTGCCGGAACTCCAGCACGTTGACCTCAAGGTCGGAGGCGGTCAGCATTCGGCGACGGAGCGCGGTTCGATAGATAAGAAGCGGTCTCTCTCGGCGGCGGGCGCTCTCCCCGCCGACACAACCGTAATAAGTAGGTGCCCGTAGTCGCGCGCCGCCGGTCGCTCGGAATGAAACGGTCCTCCAGGGTCTGGAAGAAGCGCGGCCACATGCGCTGGAAATGGCGTAAGAAGCGGATGCGCCGACGCATGCGGGCCCAAAAGATGCGCCAGCAGTAGCCTCTCGACCGGCCCCTCGGACCCGGACGCTCACGCCCTCGAGGTCCGGTCGGCCGCGGAGCTATCCTCGGAGGCGCCCGACGCGCGCACGAGGTACAGTGCCACGAGGGCAATCCAGAGGAGCACGGAAGCCAGGAATATCCGCTCCAGCAGGCCGCCGACGCGGTCGCTGATCCGCGGAAGGAAGAGACCGCCGGTCAACTCGAGGACGACGAGCACCAGCGAGAGGACCCCCAGGGCCGTCGCCCATCCCTGCGCGGGCCGGAGGATCGGGGTCTGCGCGAACCCGCGGCTCAGCCAATACACGCCGATCGCCCCCCCGAGGAACGCGACGATGGCGGCGACTAGGTGGACCGCCCCGTGTCCCGAGATGGGCGTCGACGGGACGTCGGTCGGAAACGCCGCGAGCACGAACGCCCCCACCGCCCAGACCGCGAGGGAGACCGTACCACCCCGGTACTGCCGCCATGACCCGCCGGCCGATGCCACGGTTCGGCCGAACGCCCATAGGAAGAGGAGGGAGAGCGCCCCCCGCACCACGAAGTTGAGGGTCATGATCCCGCCGTACGGACCCACGGCGAGGTCGCTCTCGGGCTGGGTGATGGCGCTGTAGTGCGGCGGCAGCATCTGGGCGACGATGTCGAGAGCGGCGTAGACGGCCACGAGCGTCAGAACGGCTGCGAAGGCACGTCGCGCGACGGGGGGCGCCCGCGTTCCGTTCGTCGCTCCGGGAGGGCGGGCCGCTGGGGCGGTCGCCGTCGGACTCGGGGGAGTCGCCATTGTCGCCGACGGGGCTCACCACCCCAGCCGGTCGAGCTTCCGAGCGTTCTTCGTCGATTTCTTCCACTCGCGATAGTGGTCCCGACAGAGCGGCGCCCGTCGTCCTCGTTCCGGCAGGTCGGGAAAGGCCTTACGCGCCTCCGCGAGGGACAGGCGCCGGACCGACGGGGCTCCGCAGCCGCGGACGAGGCAGGGCTCCTCGTCGTCTTCCTCTCGGGGGGCCGAGCGGGACGGTGCGCTCATGGATGGTGGTGCCGTGCGACGATCTCGGCGACGAGGTCCGGGATCTCGTACGGAAACCTGGCCACCTTCGCTCCCGCTGCCTCGAGCGCGGCCACCTTCGACTCGGCCGTCCCGCGACCGCGGGTGATGATCGCCCCGGCGTGTCCCATTCTTTTTCCCGGCGGGGCGCTCCGCCCCGCGATGTAGGCCACGATCGGTTTGGTCACGTGATGCCGGATGTATTCCGCCGCATCCTCCTCGGCTGTCCCGCCGATCTCCCCCACCATGACGATGAGATCGGTCTCGGGGTCGGCCTGGAACAGCGGCAGTGCGTCCACGAACGACATGCCGACGACCGGATCCCCGCCGAGCCCGATGCACGTCGACTCCCCGAGGCCGTGCTCGGTGATGCCGTTCACGATCTCGTAGGTAAGGGTCCCGCTGCGGGAGACGACCCCGACCCGCCCGGGTCGGAAGACGACGTTCGGGATGATTCCGACCTTCGATTTCCCTGGGGAGGCGATGCCGGGGCAGTTGGGACCGATGATCCTCGCTCCCTTGGACCGGGCGTAGTGGTACATGACGAGCATGTCGTGGAACGGGATGTGCTCGGTGACGATGACCGAGAGCGGGATGCCGGCGTCGACCGACTCGATCA
>JASHQN010000142.1 GCA_030039135.1 Thermoplasmata archaeon
ATCGATAGCGTCGGATACTCGATGAAGTTCAGCTTGCCTTCCTGCTCGAGGGTCAGGAACGTCGGGATGTCCGACGGATACCCGAACGTGAAGTCCGCCTGCCCGGCGAGCGCCTCCTGCACCGGCACCGCATCGCTCGACTCGTAGAACACGTTGACATGCGCGGCGTAGGTCCCCGGCGCGGGCTGGCACCACACCGAAACCGACGCCGTGCAGCCTGAGGGCTGGTGGTAGGCCGGGTTCGCCGTCAGGAAGTAGGCGAGGCCCGGGGCGTTGTTCGAGATGTAGTACGGGCCCGAACCGACCGGGAGCCACCGGACGGCGGGCTGGGCGTTGTAGCTGTTCAACGCCAGCTCTTCGAACGAGTCCCAGTACGTCGGCGCCCAGCCGGCTACCGTGGTCGTGTACGAGCTCTCACTCGTGCTCGTCGCGCCGCCCGGCAGCGTGCAGGGTCCGTCCCCATCGTGCGCCGAGCTCCCGGCAAAGCCCGGAACCGACGCACCCAGGTTCGTGAACGCCCCGCACGACTCGACGTCTCCATCGAACCCGTTCGCCACGAACTCGAAGAAATCGGGCCAGACGGCCGAGGTGTTGCCGCTGGTCGCGAACAGCGTGATACAGCCGTCCGTCGCCGCCATCACCGCCGACGTGCAGCCGTAGGCGCTGTTGTTGACCGCCATCGACGCCAGGATGTGCTGTGGTGTGTTGTTCACCGGGTAGTGGATCCCGCCGTCCCACGTATCGCTCGCTCCGGGCGGGCCAAGTGGCAGCAGGGCCTGGGAGATGATCCACCCGGGGTTCGACTCATAGCCCGGCAGGTCCGCGAAGCCCATCATCCGCGCGAGCGAGAACATCACGTCCGACGGATACACCGGCCACGAGGCGCCGGTCCGCGGGTCGTAGAACCGCGCCACCTTGTCGATCGGGAACGTGAAGTAGGACCCGTTCGAGTCGGTCAGGGAGCTCCCATAGGTGGCAACACAGTTCGGTCCCGGGACGCACGTGGATAGTTCGGGGATGTAGTAATTCGGCGTCGGGCCGGCACCGGACCCATTGTAATTGATCAACGTCTGGTAGACGTTGATGATCGGCTCGAAGCCGACCGACTCGTAGTCGATCGCGGGGTCGAAGCTCTCCGCGCCGCCGGGCGAGATGTAGTAGGTGTCGATCGTCCCGGGATGCGGCGACGTGACCTTCCCCGGCGGGATGCACGTGGAGCATCCGGGCGCGAGGCCCGACGGGGTCACCACGACCGTCCAGGTGTAGTTGTCCCACGCCGTCGCCGCGCTCGGCCCGGTCGACGTTCCCGTGAAGTTGACCACGTAGACGCCTGGCGAGCTGAACGCGTAGGTCGCCGACGCCGACGTCCCCGAGGTCACGTAGTTCGACTGCGTGCTCCCCGTCGGAACGTTCAGCGAGGGCGTGTTCATCGACCAGCCGGTCGCGTTCGGCACCCCGGCATACGTCCCTTTGACGCTGATCGAGCCGCTGCCCTCGAGCCAGCCGAAGTTGTAGGCCGACCCGGTCGAACCGTTCGTCAGCGTGGCGACAATGTTCGTCACCTGACCCAGGCCGATCGTCGCGAGGGACTGGCTTACCGCAATGGGATAGAGTGAACCCGGACCGTCATGCGTCACCGTGCCGACCTGTGCGGTCGCGCTCAGGATGTACGAGCCCGGGGTTTGATAGGTGTACGACTGGGTCGAAGCGCCCGACGACGAGGAAGCGCCGTTCCCCCAGCTCACGGTGAACGCGCTCGCGACCTCAAGGTGGCTCAACGACACATACGCAGAAACGAGAGTTCCGGCCGAGGTCTTCGCTACCGGTTGGCCGTACCCGGCTTGGAAAGGAGTTGATAGCACTACATCGTGATCACTCGAGATTACCGAGCAGATCGGACTCGTGGGGGGCGAACAGGTCGAGACCGACGACGAGGTCGAACTGCTGGCCGCGCTCAATCCAAAGTAACCGCCGGCGCCGACAAGGATCACTACGATCACCATCACGATCGTAGCGGTCAGGGTGCTCATCCCCCGCCGTCCCCGTCCCGCCCAACGCAACGATGGGCGCGGGTCTCCGAAGCGAATCACTCGCTCGACTCCCGGCTCGGTCGGATCACCGTCCGATGGGACCCCGGTCTCTATCGAGGCTTCGTCCGTCGGCATGCAACCCGCACGGCTCCGGCAGGTAAATATGTACCGGCAGGGCTGAATCGCTTACTTCGTGACGAAGCTCGCAGATAGGAGTTTGAGTGAGCTTTGGACAAGAGCTCGAGTCGGGGTGGTTTGCCGCGCTTTGGCAGAACCGACCAAGGGGGCTGCGGCATGGTAAGCGTGGCGGCGCCTGGGTCAGGAATCGGAAGGCAGCGTCAGGGTGTTGTGCTGACAAGGGAGGCACTGTGGACCCAGACGCAAGCCGTGCTCGCGGCAGATTGCTGAGGCTGCACGATGGACCCGAACGAGGTCCTCGAACGACGGCGGAGGATGCGTGGCCAGGGGAGTCTGCGG
>JASHQN010000143.1 GCA_030039135.1 Thermoplasmata archaeon
GCTGCGGCGCTCCTCCGCCAGCAGTGGCCCGATGGCCACTGGGGCCCTCCGGGTACGACCGGTCCGAACCTCTACTTCCCGAAATTCATCACCACTCATTGGGTCGCGGGGGTGCTCGCCGACCTCGGGATGACCCGAAACGACCCTCGCGTCCGGCGAGCCGCGGAGCTGATCCTCGATCGCTACGGTCGTAGGGAGCAACGGGCGCCCCTCGACTACCGACGCGAGCGCGGCGGGGAAATCCGTGTTACCGGAATGGTCACGAGGACTCTGATCCGGTTCGACTACCTCGACGATCCGTCCGTGCAACGGACCGGCGACTGGATCGTGACCACTCAGAAGTCGGACGGCGGCTGGCATCATTCCGATACGATCCATGGAACTCTCGATGCTTGGGAGGGGCTCGCCGCACTTGCCGAGATCCCGGACGACCAACGGGACGACCGACTGCAGACATCGATCCAACGCGGAGCGGAGTTCTTCCTCCGTGATCGCCTCATGGTCGAGGGGCGTGGGCAGTACGCCCCCTGGCTTCGGATCCACTACCCGAATCACTACTGCTACGACGTCCTGCTCGGGCTTCGGCTGTTGACCCGATTGGGCTACGGCGGCGACCGCCGACTGGAACCCGGGAAGGAATGGCTCGGGGGCAAACGGTCGAGGCAGGGTACGTGGCCGCTCGATGCGTCGGTCCCGGACCTAACCCCGTCCCTCGCCCGGGAGTACTACGAGAACGAGATCGTCTATCCGATGGTGCTGGAGCCGGTGGGCGAGGTGAGCCAGTGGGCGACCGTAGAGGCGCTGAGCGTCCTCGGTGCCCAGGGATCGAAGGACGGACCCGCGGCGGTTCCTCCGCGTTGACCATGCGGCGCGTGCACGGTCCCGAACGAGCGGGCGCCGAAAGGCGCCGAGACGCCCGAACAGATGGCTGTCCGAATCCTGCACTCTCGACCCGCCTACGGCATCCAGCACTAGCCAGCGGTCTCGGGATCGCATCGCCACGGGCCGCCGGACGTTCGGGCCTGCGAGTGCCCGAACCGCAGCCCTGCGTACGGACCCCACCCCGTTGGGGGGCGGCCGGTGCCACGGTAGTGCGGATGTTCAGCTCGGGCCGGGCGGGCTCGTGGGCGGGGAGCCTCCGCCCGGCGGCGGGGGCGCCGGCGATGGCTTCTTACGTCGGCGCATTAGCAGCACCCCGAGCACAGCGGCCACGACGACCGCGAAGAGCCCGCCCAACAACGCGTACCCTTCCGCGGCCGGGAGGCCGAGGAACGTCGGCGAGGAGCTTGGGGGAGGCGAGGACGTACTCGTCGAGAACGTGATCGACTCCGTCAGGTTCGCCCCGTTGACGGTCACGTTGCCGCTGGCGGGACTCGCGGTGTAGCCGCTGACGGCCCCGACGACGAACGGGTGTTTGCCGTTCGACTCGCCGGTGAAGACGATCGAGGTCGTCGCCGACGATTCCATCGAGCCGCTCAGGGTGACCGACCAGCTGGTGCCCGAGGGAAGCCCGGTCTCGCCGAAGGTGACCCAATACGTCGAGGTGATCGTCACGAAACTGAAGGTCACACTCTCGGTCACCGCCGCACCGCTTACAGTGAAGCCCCCGCCCGGTGCCGTGTAGCTCGAGTTGGCGCTGGCCAGCGAGTACGTGTACGTACCGTCGCCCTCGTCGAACGCGACCTGCGTCGTCGAACTGTGGAACGACTGATCGTTCGTCAGGTTGACCCACCACTCCGTCCCCGAGGGGAGCCCGGTCTCCGAGAACGTCACCGAGCACTCGGAGCAGACGCTCGTCACGATCACGCCGATGATCGACACCGAGCCCGACTCGTAGTTCGCGATATAGACATCACCGTTGCCGCTGTCGTAGGCGGCGCCGTCGGGCCCATAGCCCACCTCGATGGTGCCGGCGAGCGAATCGGTCGACCCGTTGATCACACTCACGCTGTCCGAGTCGTAGTTGGCGACGTAGACGTAGCCGTTGCTGCTGTCGAAGGCCTGGGCGTAGGGTTCGAGACCCACCGTGACCGAACCCACCACCGTCTCCGTGGCTCCGTTGATCACCGTGACGTTGTCCGTGATCCAGTTGGCAATGTAGACGTAGCCGCTCGCGCCGTCGTAGACGGCGCCGTCCGGACCGTGCCCAACGCCCACCCAAGCGACGATCGCCGCCGTGGTGCCGTTGATGACGGTGACGTTGTCGGAGTCGTAGTTCGCGACGTAGACGTTCCCGTTCCCGCTATCGTAGACGATCCCTTCCGGATCGAGGCCGACGTTGTCCGTGGCGACCAGGGTGTCGGAGGCTCCGTTGATGATGCTCACGTTGTCGGAGCCAAGGTTGCTCACGAAGAGGTAGCCGTTGGCGCTGTCGTAGGCGACGCTGTCGGGTCCCGCCCCGACAGGTACCGACCCTACGACGGCGTCGGTCGCACCGTTAAGGACCGTCAGGTTGTCGGTGAAATAATCGGCCACATAGACATAGCCGTTCTTGCTATCGAACGCCGCAGCGTACGGCCCGCCTCCAGCCCCAACCCAACGAACAACCCCGTTGGTCCCGCCGTCCACCACGGTCACATTGTCCGAGTAGAAGTTCGTCACGAACAGATCGCCGTTCGCGCTGTCGTAGGCGATGCCGTCCGGGTACACTCCGAGCCGCACCCATTCCGAGAACGTGTTCGTCGCGGCGTCGATCTTGGTCAAGTTGCCAGAGCCGTAGTCCGCGACGTAGACGACGTTCGTCGCGCTGTCGACCGCGACACCCTCCGGGTAGTACCCAGCGGGGACCGAGGTGACCACCGAGTCCGTGGCGCCGTTGATGACCGTGACATTGGTCGAGGTGATGTTCCAGTTCGCCACGTAAACGTACTTGTTCGCGCCGTCGTAGGCGATGCCGTCGGGCCCGATCCCGACGGCGACGTTGGTCACCACCGTGTCGGTGGCTCCGTTGATGACCGTGACGTTGTCGGAATCGAAGTTGGTCACATAGACGTAGCCATTGGCACTGTCGAAGGTCGAGGCCCACGGTTCAGTTCCTGCGCCGACCGACGCCACGGTCGCATCCGTGGCCCCGTTAATCACCGTTACATTGTCGCTGTCATAGTTGGTCACGTAAACGTAGCCGTTCGTGCTATCGAACGCCGCGCTGTCCGGTGCGTTCCCGACCGCCACCGTGTCGACGACGCTGTTCGTGGCCCCATTGATGACCGAGACGGTAGAGTTGTCGCCGTTCGTTACGTAGAGGTATCCGTTCGCGCTGTCGTAGGCGATGCCCACCGGGTAGTATCCGACGGGAATCCAGCCCACGACAACGTCGGTCGCCCCGTTGATGACCGTAACGTTTCCGGGGTGGCTCCCGGACGAGTAGGAGTTCGTCACGTACACGTACCCGTTCCCGCTGTCGTAGGCGATGCCGTACGGCTCGCGGCCGACGGCGACCTGGCCGACGATCGAGTCGGTCGCCCCATTGACGACGATGACGTTGTCGGAGACATAGTCGGCGACGAACAGGCGAGCGGTCGCCGAGTCATACGCGACCGAATCGGGACCCAATCCGTTTTCCGGGACGAAGTTGCCCCCTACCAGGGTGCTGTTCAAGAGCGTCAACGTATCGAGGACGCTCCCGAAAGGTGCGGCCGCTGGGTCCCGCGCGTCGAGGTGCCCGCGGGCCGGCGACGTGGCGAAACCTGTAGAGGGCTCTGCGCCAGACGCGCGCTGCGAGAGTCCGGAGTCCAACGGAGAGCTCGAGCGCACGCCGAGCGCCACGATGGCTATACCAATCGCCGACAGTACGACCAAAGCTGCGACTGCAGCGGCCCACGCACGGGAGCCGCTCGGAACGCGTATCGCCATCATTGGAAGGTCCCGCGCACACTCACCTTCCGGGATAAGTACCTTCGGAGACGCGATTCGGGGGATCCCCCCTCGGTCGGGGGGCCGCGCGCCCGGATCCGGTTGGACCTAGACCGATTCGTCGGCCGTCCGGTTTTTACCCCGCCGCGGAGCGGCAGAATGCGGGCGTTCGCGCCGTTTCTTCTCCGCCGTGTGTGAACGTAGCCGAATTCGCGCGTTGCTCGAGGTATCTGCGCGTAAACCCGAATCGACGAAGCCGCTGTAGCGACCGAGTGAGATGCTAACATACCCGTGGTGAGCCATGCGCGAAGAGCGTATGGTCCGGGTCGCCGTGGGCGCGAGCCTAGACGCGCACCGCGAAGGGTGTGGAGTCCCGGCGTGGCTGACCTCGAGTTCTCGATCCGGGAGTGACGACCCAAGGTCGCGCCTGCCAGATCCTGCATCGGCGCTGGTCGGAGGGCTCCCCTCCCGGCGCCGACGACCGACGCACGAGGGAGGAAAGGCGAGCCCGAGGAGGAAGGTGGGTATGACTTCGAATCGGAGAGGAATGAGACTTGCGACGACCGTGCTCGTGATGGTGATCTCCCTCACGATGCTGACGTGGGCCATGGGAACCGTGGCGGCATCTCCCGCCGGGGGCTGTGCCACGCTGAAGGTACCGTCCCAATATCCGACGATACAGGGCGCCATCAACGCGGCCCACCCGTGCGACACGATCTTGGTCGCTCCGGGGACGTACGTCGGTCAACTGACCATTGACAAGTCGATCAACCTCGTCGGTTCCGGAGCCTGGAGTACCATCGTCCAGGGCCCGGCGGTTGTGACGCCCGACGCCTTTGGGAACCCATGGATGATTGAGCTGGGGGCCGGAGCCACGGTGAGCATCACCGGAGTCACCGTGCTCGTCACCCTTCAATGCATCATTGGCCCGGGCCCATCGGGAGTTCTCTACGCGGGAGGAGGAATCGGGGTCGGTGGTAGCGCCTACTTGAACCTCCAGTCGGCGGTCGTCACGACCACCGGTGGAACCGAAGGGGCTGCCTGCGGGGGCCCATCCTCCACGACGTCAGGCACCCTCTCCTATGGAGACGGAATCGCCTTCGGGCTCGACTACGTGGTGGGGTCGCCGTCCGCGTCCGCCCTGATCGGCTCCGGGCAGGTCACCGGAGTGGCCATCTCCGGTTTCGGCTATTCCGGGGAAGCCGTCGGCATCGGGGGCCACGTGGATTCGGCTGCAGGAAGCTCCGCCACGATCTCGTACGACAAGCTGACGATCAGCAGCGACGCGACGGGAGACTACTCGCTTGTCGACGTCGGTGGCTCTCTCGAGCCCTGTTCCGCCACCATTGTGCACAGTGTGTTGATGAGCTCGCCCGAGGTCACGCCCAACGATATCACCGTGGCAGGCGGGAGCTCGGCCTACGTTGCGTACAACTCGATCGTCGCCGGGTTGGCCGGAATCGGCGTTGCGGTGGCCGGTTCGTCCGCGACGATCCTCTATAACTCGATCATCGGACCCACGTCGACCTTTGGGGAAACCGGCGTAGGGGTGTTCGAGGGAGGAACCGCGACGGTATCCTACAACACGATCGGGCAGTTCGAATGCGCGTACGATCCGGCCCTTCTCGAAGCGGGAGTTTGTGGTCCTAACTTCCTAACGCAGTATCAGCTCGCCGGCATCTGGCTCGATGGCTCGGGAACGGTCGCCGCGACCAACAACCTGATTTACGCCACCGACGCCGGTTTTCTGATGGTGGACGGTTGTTCCCCGAACTGCGTCGTGCAAAACAATGTGATCACGAACAGCTACGATTACGGGCTTGCGGGCGTCGATGGAAGCTACTCCATCGGACCGAACCTGATCATCGGAGGCGCATACGGAGTCGCTGCGATCGCGTACAGTGTCGACACTGCGGTGACGCTGTCCCACGTCGTAATGGTCGGCCCGACCGTCGCACCGTTCTACTACGAGGTTGATTTCACCGGAGGTACCGCGACGATCACCGGGACCTGGACGGTATTGCAGTAGGCCGCGAGGTGCCGGGGTCGAAAGACTCCGGCACCAACCCATTCTGTCTGCTGAGCTGACGATCAACGGGGTGCTTCGTCAGGGGTGCGACGCGCCGACTCGCGCTTCGACTCCCTGAAGCCGCCCCATCGTCCCACGGTCCATGAATCGCTACAACGGGTTTCGCTGACCCGTAGCCAGCCGCGAAGGCGAGAGCTGGTCAGGGTCTACCCGGCTTTACTGAAGGTTTTTCTGAGCCGTAAGTCGGTCGCATGCCGAGCAAATGGAGATGGGACCCACCCCCGAGAACGGAGCCCGCCCGGCCGGGCCGAGCGGCGAAGGGAGCCCTGGCATCACCAAGCCATCGACGTCACGCCGCAGGGTGTCCACCCTCGCGGGAGTGATAGCCGCGGTGATCGTCGCGACCCTCGTCGCCCTCTACGGAGCAGGGCTGTTTACTGGTGGGGCTGCCGGCGGAGCCGCCGGCCCCGACTCTCTCAACGGAGCCCTAGGAGCCGCTACGGCCGTTTTGGCCTCGGTTCCGGGAGGGCCCTGGCACCTCACGTCCGCGGTGGGGGTTGCTTACACTGTTGCTTGGTCCCTCGACGGCAGTCTCTTGGCCCACCAATGTTCGATAATCTCGGGCACGTGGGACAACGCCACCTATCGCGCCGGCTCGGGTAACTACTCGGGCGGAGAGGCTGGCATCTGGGTCCTCTCCTTCTCGGGCCCGACCACAACCAGTGGTATCCTCTGGGTCCTGGTGGGCTATGGGGTGGTAGCCCAGTTCGCCGTGGTGGCGGTCTCGGGAACGTGCTCGGAATATTCTGGCCCCTCTCTCGGAACCGTGATCGATAGCTCGGTTGCGATGGAAAAAGTTCTCGCGACCGCCAACGGGAGTCGGTTCGCTGAGATGTTCCCCCAGGCCAACGTTACCTACGCACTTGGCCCAGGATCGCCACCGGTCTGGACGATTCACTTCAGTCCATGCGGTGCCTTCGTTGCGGGTCCCGAGTCGGTGAGCTCGTCGGTCTGGGCCCTGAATGGAACAGTTCAGGACCCCCCACATGCACCCGTGGCTTGTTAGAGAATCGACGCCCCAGCGCTGCGGGGCCGTAGTAGGTCCTGGAGCACAGCCTCGCCGTCAGAGACGAAAGGATGGGGGGGCATCTGTCCGTCTCCGGCGTAGCAGTTGCACCTCCTGCTCCGATTACTCGGCGGGGACGCTCGATGGGCCGAACCCTCGAGTGCTCCGAAGGGACGGTTTGTCCGCTGCGCAGCGGTGGCCTTCAGGACGCGA
>JASHQN010000144.1 GCA_030039135.1 Thermoplasmata archaeon
ACCGGGGCGATTGCGATGGCCCTTTCCTCGACCTTGGTCGTGTTGAACTCATACTCCCTGCGCTGGGTGGCGCTCCGCTGACCGAGAGCCGGACCGACCGCAGCCCCGCTCACACCATGAGGAACTCGCCGTGTCCGACGCGCTCATGCCTTCACCCCACGAGCCGCGCCGGAATGGCGAGGCCCCGGTCCGCCCCCTCGGCGGCGCGGGAGGAGTCCGGCGTGAAGGCCGGGTGGAGGCCTAGCCCGGCTGGAACTGGGGGGCCACGGTCGCGCGAGTTGGGTCCGCCGCCCTCCGCGCGTTCGTCGACAGCATCATCAGCGCCGCCGCCGAAAACAGCGCCACTAGGAACATCGTCCCCATTCCGAACGAATCGATCGGGTCGTTCGGAGTGGAGTTGACGAACGCCATGCCAAGCTCGCCGGCAACGAAGACGGCGATCACCAGGACCACGGCAGGGACGATCAGGCGAATCCGCTTGGAGATGGCCGCGAAGACGAGCACGATCAGGGCGAGGAGGAAGAGCACGTCGCCGTTGAGGATGTGCGCATCCAACGATGGTGAGTATCCGGCACCCGAATCGAACGACGCGAACTGGGCGGGGGCGTAGACGTTCGTCCAGAGGCCAAGGAAGTACTGCGCGATGAGAAGGAGAAGGGTGAGCCCCCCGACGTAGGTGACGAGTCGGATCCAGGTTGCGCGCGCCACCACGAGGCGCGCGACTTGTCCTTCGACTTATCTCCGTTGGGTTAGGATTCCGGCGGGGACCCGTCCTTCGCGGGCCGCCGATCGAAGGGCCGAACCCGGACCGGGTCCCGGAGCCACCTCGCTGCGTGAGGAAGCGTCGTGCCTTTCCTCCGCCGCCGACGGTCCGAGTGGGTTCCGAGGGAGAAGGTACCATCGACCCGTTCCCCACGGGTCCCGGGATCTTCCGGCGAGCCGCCCGGTCTTCCTAGGACGACATTCGGCCTACCGGTTGATCTCGACGAGGAGGACCCATGAATCGATGATCGCTACGACGAACGACACCAGAAACGCCGGAACGACGAGGTAGTTCCCGACCGTCCCCGCCGCCACCATCACCGCCCCGGCGGCGGGGTACAGCAACACCGCGATGCCGACCACGCCGGTTTCCCCGACGTGCCAGCGGCGATAACGGGCCGGGACACCTCCGAGGCTCCGCACGCTGATGCGCAGGGTCACTGCGAAGAGCGCAACGCCGAGCGCGCCCACCTCGTAGCCTACGTTTACCACGGCCTGGCCAGGGACGAGGAGGACCGACGCCACGAGGAGGATCCCGAACAGCAACGCGAGCGCCTGAAGCGCTCGATCCGGAAGCGACGGCGTTGCGACGATCTTCGCCATGTTGATCGAGATCCCCACGAAAAGGAGACCCGCGAGCGCGGCCGAGGCGCCGACTTGGGCAACGAAGAAGTTGTCCCAGCTTGTCATGGGGATGCCCGAACCTCCCGCCGTCCCGATATCTGTTGCCCACGGTGGGATACGCCCCACGGGGACACGAGGCGCGGGAGAGCGGTGGCCGTGGGTTCGAGTCCTTGCCCACCCGAAGTCCAGGGGTCAGCGCATTCTGTCCAGAATCCTCAACCACTGTTTCGTCCCCTGTCCGATCGTGAGTTAATACCCGACCGGGCTCCCGGTCATGTCATGGGGCGAACGAAGAGCTCCTCCGAAGCGAAACGAGCTGCGGGCCTGGGAGTGCTGTTCATCGCCGGTTTCGGTCCCATCGTCAAAGATCCTCCGGCTAGCCGGCGACTCTATGTGGAAACCTTCGGGATCGACTTCGAGGAATCCAACGAGTATCTTCATACCGACAAGCTCGAGGGGGCGAACGCCTTCGCCCTCTGGCCGCTTTCGCAAGCCGCCGAGTCGTGCTTCGGGCAGGACACCTGGCCCGCGGACATGCCCGTTCCCCAAGCGTGGCTCGAATTCGACGTGGAAGACGTCGGTCGAGCGACCCAAGCGCTCCGGGAGAGGGGCTACCAGCTCCTCGTCGCGAATCGGAAGGAACCGTGGGGGCAGACCGTCACGCGCCTCGTTTCGCCCGAAGGATTGCTGGTGGGAGTAACTCAGACACCCTGGATGCGCAAACCCAAGAAAGCGACCGAGCCCTGAGAGAGTCCAGCGGCAGGAGCTCGCGCACAGCGCCTTCCGCAGCTCCGATGTCTTCGGACCGACCGCCGGCCTCCCCGCTAGGAACCTTGGTCCTGACGGGCCACCCTCCCGAGGCGGAGTCGAAGACCCGGATCGTCGATCGCCGGAGGCCCCCAGGGGGTAGCTCCACGGCCAACCCGATCGGCCACCTCCGCGCGCGGGCGCTTTATTCGGTCCCGGGGCTCTTCCCGGAGTCGTCTCGCAGGATCAGCAACGTCGACGTGGCGTGCGCGTGCATCCGGTGTTTGCGGTCGGTCAACCGTGCGTCCGTCGTGGCGACCCGGGATCCGGAATGCACCACATGACCCTCGGCCCTCAGCGTTCCGGACGCGGCGGTGACCGGTCGCAGGAAGTTGACCTTCAGCTCCAGCGTCGTGTATCGGACTCCGGCGGGAAGTGTCGTATGAAACGAACAGCCCATGGCCGTGTCGAGCAACACGGTGACAATGCCACCGTGAACGTTTCCCAAGGGGCTGTACATGAACTCGGCAGGCTCGAACTCGAAAGAGACGGATCCGGGTTCGACCGACGCGATTCGAATCCCGAGGAGCTCCATGAAGGGCGGTGGGGGAAGATCTCCACTCAGAAACGCACGCATGAATTCGAGTCCGCTCAGCTGCCGGATCGGTTCGACGAACTGGGTGGGATCGGACCACCGCAGGGTGCGAGTCCGTGGGTCCGGAGAGTCCACCATTCACGTATCGAAGGAGACGAGGGCCGGAATGCTCCCCTCGACTTCAAACCTTTGAGATGTTGCCTGCGGACTCACGCTGCATGACTCTCAAAACCCCGGCGCCCGACGGCTTCGTCGCGAGATTGGATCCGTCGAGGGAAACCTGGCCGATCCTCTTGACCCGTTCCACCGGGGCCGAATGCCTCTGTCTCCGCGTTCGGACGGGTTCGCTTGAAATGTGCCGAACTGGCGACAAGCAATGCGGCCGGAGGCTTGCGAGTGCGGAGGCCGCTCCGCCGGTCCCCTGGAAGGGGTGGTGGGGTCTCTCCCAGCGCGCGGTGCCTTCTCGATCTCTCGAATTACTTCATCTCCCGGAGCGCCGTCTCATCGAGATAGTACCTTCCGTTGATTTCGACGAAGACTCGGGTCTGCCCCCTTCGTCGCTTCATGATCCGCACGAAGATTCGCGACAACCCCAGTTCGGACGCGGAGAGTGCCGTCTCTGGGCTCACGGCTCCCTTCGTGCGGAATGTTTGGATGATCTGTCGGATTCGCGGACCCCCGAAGCCCGCCTCCTCTTCGCTTGGCTCTTCGGCGGACCGCGCCGGGACCGGCGCAGGCGAAGCGACGGCGGTGGGCAGCACTGGCCCACTCGGCACCGTCCCCGCGGAGGAGGGAGGTGGCGAGGTCGGACCCGGTCCCTCGAGGCGTGCCGTCGCGGG
>JASHQN010000145.1 GCA_030039135.1 Thermoplasmata archaeon
CGCGCATCGGACGGTCCTTGGAAGCGTTCGTCGATCGGTACGGGTCGGCCCTGCGCGAGGGCACGACCGTGCTGATCCTGAGCGACGGCTGGGACCTCGGGGAGAGCGAGGCGGTGGCGACGCAGATCGGGCGCATCGCACCGCTCGTCCATCGCGTCGTCTGGGTGACCCCGTACACGAGACGACCGGGCTTCGAGCCGCGCGTCGGCGCGCTCGCGGCGGCCCTCGACAAGATCGACGCGCTGTGCGGGCCGGAGGACTTCGAAGCTCGTTGGCCGCTGCGACCGTACCCGCTGTAGTGTTCGGCCCTCGGGGCCAACGCGAGCGACTAGGCTACGGCTCGCCGGCCCGCCCGGTCCGTGATGTACGCACAACGAGCACGGCGCAGGGCGCGTCGGTGGCGAGCCCGGACGACACGCTCCCGAGCAGGAGCCGACGCCCGCGCGAGAGTCCGCGCGAGCCGACCACTGCGAGGTCGTGGGGCACGCGCTTGAGGTAATCGACGAGCGCCGGGGTCACTTCGCCCTGGAGATAAACCGGAGACATCGATGTGATCCCCCGGGACCGAGCGTCGGCTTCCATCTCCTCGAGCAACATGGCGATCGTCTTGCCTTCCGAATCGATCGGGACGAGCCGCTGAAGCTCGCTGCCGTCCGGGGTCCGGCTCGGCGGGTGGACGATGGCGATCGTCAGCGACGAATGGAACCTCACGGCCAGTTCGAGCGCCGCACGGTAGGCCCGTCGCGACTCGGGCGTGCCGTCGAAGGCGACGAGGATCCGCTCGAACATCCGTGACCGACGGCGACACGGGCCCCCGCGATTTAAAATTGGGCGCGGCCTCGGGATGTATATCCTAGTACCGCGTAGCTCGCGAGGTGTTCCCCGACCGTAGGCATCTGGGGCGGGTCGTCGTTACTCTGGTCATCGTCGCGCTGATACCGGCGGCCTATGGGTTCACGGCAGGTCCGATCGGGGGTGAGGCGCACTCCGCTCCATCGCGTCCCGCGACCGGCCCGGCCGCTTCCGCGCTGATCTCGGCGGGAGGGTCGACGGTCTCTGCCGCCCGCATGACCCCTGCTGCGACGGTCCGGCCGGCGTACAGCCCGTTCTGGACCAACGTCACCCCGACCACTACCAGCCCGCCGCCGCGAGTCAGCGGAAGCATGGCCTACGACTCCGAGGACGGCTACGTCCTCTTGTTCGGTGGGGAGGAGTTGGTCAATCTCGCCTACCACGTGTACAACGACACGTGGAGCTACGTGCACGGGGCCTGGACGAACCGAACGTCGACCGCGGCTCCACCGGCTCGGTTCGGCGCCATGATGGCGGACGATCCGGCCGACGGGGTCGTCGTCCTGTTCGGCGGAGAGGGGCCGCACGAGGGCCAGCTGTTCAACGACACGTGGGAATACGCCGCGGGCGTTTGGACCAACGTCACCTCCACGGTCGCCCCGCCGGCCCGTTTCTGGGCCTCGATGTCCTACGACTCGCAAACGGACTCAGTCCTCCTCTTCGGCGGCAACGAGGGTCCCACGTTCACCAAGGAGTACTCGAACGACACCTGGTCGTTCCACGCCGGTGTCTGGACCGAGCTCTTCCCGACCACGAACGCCACGGGCCGGGACGACCAGGCCCAGGTCGATGACGTGTCGGACGCAGTGGTGCTCATGTTCGGAGGGCTCGACGGGATCGGCTACCTCAACGACACCTGGGAGTACTCGAGCGGATCCTGGACCCCGCTCTCCGTGAGCTCGGCGCCCGATCAGCGCGCCGGAGCGGGCATGGCGTACGACTCCACCGAGGGCGTTGTCGTCCTGTACGGAGGTTACCCGGCCGAGAACGACTACTATCTCACTTGGATCTTCCACGCCGGTGTCTGGACCAACTACTCGCTCACGCCCACTCCGCCGGCGGGTACGACCTGGGGGCAGATGGCGGACGACCCGGCGGACGGCGTCGTGATCCTATTCCAAGGTAACGGGGCGTTCAACAGCACGTGGTCGCTCGGTATCTCCTCGGGCCCGCCCCCGATCTCGGCGACACTCGCCGCGGAGCCGGACACGGTGGAGATCGGCGGCTCCACGACCTTCGTCACGTCGGTGATGGGGCAGACGAACGTGCTGACCTACGCGTACTCGACGCTCCCGCCCGGATGCCTGAGCGTAAACGAGTCGATGCTCCCCTGCAGCCCCACGAAGGCGGGGACCTACTACGTCGGGGTGAACGTCACGCAAGCCGGAGGAGGGAGCGCCTCCGCCGTCGGGGTGCTCGTCGTCGTGAAGCCCTCGCCGCCTCCCCAGACGCTTCTCGTCGGGCTCACGGCGACGCCGTCGAACATAACTGTCGGCTCGAGCACGAAGATCGCTACCTCCGTCACGGGCGGTACTCCTCCCTACACGTACGTCTATTCGGGTCTGCCTACCGGGTGCACGAGCCAGAACCTCTCGAGCTTTTCCTGCACGCCGACCGTGGTGGAGCACTACATCTTCAGCGTCAACGTCACCGACGTGGCCTCCGATCACGGGATCGGCGTCGCGGTGCTGAACGTCACCGCGGCGGCTTCGTCCCCGTCCTCGTCGGGTATCTCCGATTGGATCTGGGTCTTGGTCGCGGTGGTCGTCGCAGCCGCGATCATCCTTCTGGCCCTGGTGTTCCGGCGGAAGTCCCGTCCGCCTCCGCCGACCCCGGTCGCAGCCACCCCGCCACCGTCCGGTCCGCCGACGCGTGCACCCCCTCGACCACCGGGATACATCCCTCCTCCCTAGAATTCGACGAATCCGAAAGAGGATCGACGGCGGGAAGCTCGGTGGGCGGGTGGCGCTCGGGCGGCCGGCAAACCCCTCGTCCCGATCAATCCGGCCCGGGATCGGTTCGGGCGAACAGGATCCCCTCGGCGACCTTGGGGAGGAACATCGTGGATTTCTGCACCATCACCTCGCCTCGGTCGAACGCCCGTTGCTCGACGGCCCGGAGACTGAGCCCCGGCAGTAGGAACGACGTG
>JASHQN010000146.1 GCA_030039135.1 Thermoplasmata archaeon
CCAGCGCTCCCGCCGCGCCCGCGGCGGTGGTCGTGCCGGCGGTGTCCCCGGAAAGGGCCGAACCAGCCCCAACGCCGTCGCCGGCCTCGCACCCGGCAGGTGCCCCGCGCGGGATCGAGCATGCTCCCGCCCAAATCCCCGCCGTCAGCGCAACCCCGTCGATGGCCCCGCCGCCTCCCAAACCTCCTGCCCGGGCGGTGCCCCCCACCGTCGCGGAAACCGCCCCGCCGCCGCCCCCGTCTCAAGCCGCCGCGCTGCCACCGGCGCCGCCCGCGACCGCACCGCCCTCCGAGGCGGCGGCCGCGTCGCCCGCTCGGAGGTATCCTGCGCCGCCAGAACCCCCGCCGCTGTCTTCGCGTGGGGCTCGAAGCTCCGCTCCCTCGGGCGCCGTGCGCCCTCAAGGCGCGCCAGCACGCTCCGCGACCTCGGCCGCTTCACTCCCGGTTGCTCCGCCGGCGGAGGTCCATACTCCACCCCCGCCCCTTCCGAGCGCGGTCCCGCGTACGCGATCCGCCTCTGCGCCGCCCCCAATGCCCCGGGCCCCCACCGCTCGGCCCACGGGCGCTCCGGCACCCGCTTCCTCGAGTCCCGCGTCGACCGCGGCCCCGTCCGCCGGCCCCGGCTCCGCTCCCCCCATGCCGCGACCGGTCTCGGAGGTACCTCCGCCGGCGGCATCCGGTCCTCCTTCGGTCCCCATTACGACGTCTTCGCCCGGAATCGCTGCGGTCGCCCCGCCCGGCACGGCCCCGGCCGAGCCAGCAGCGCGACCCACGAGACGACGAAAAAAGTCGGCGCTTACGTCGCCCAAGCGCGGCGAGCCGATCGAGACCTCGGGGCCCGGGGAGGCGCCGATCGCCGGCGCCGAAGTGGCCTCTATCGATGGCGGGAACCCGCCCAGTGCCGCCGCGGGCACGGATGGTCCTGCGCCCCCTGCCCCACGAACCCGAAAGCGCGCGGTCCGGAAGCGCAAGGCCCCACCGGTGATCTCCGCGACCCCGGGTCCCGCGCCGGAATCCGGCGCTGAACCCTCGGCCGCCCCGCCGGCCCCCGTCCCCGAAGCGACGCCACCGGAGAGCCCGCCATGATCCCCACCTCTTCGCTCGTGCAGGAGCGGGTCCCCACCGGCGTGCCCGGGCTCGACCGAATGTTAGGGGGTGGGCTGATCGCCGGACGGCCGTACCTTGTCACCGGCGCGACCGGGAGCGGCAAGAGCCTGCTGTCCCTCACCTTCCTACTCGAGGGGATCCGTCGGGGAGAGGAGGTACTCCTCGTCGCGGTCGACGAGCCGCCGAACGAGATCATCGAGAACGTTCGGTCCTTCGGTTGGGACCTGTCGGCGGTCAAGACGCTCGAAGCGAATCCGGGTACGCGCGCGATCAAGCGTACCGCGGCCGTCCAGGAGATCCGCACGATGACCGACCTGAAGTCGATGCGCGAGATCACGCAGGACCAGAAGCGAACGTCCGACTCCGAGGAGATCTCGATCCAGTCGATGTACCTCAAGCTCCGTCAGCAGATGACCGACGTGCCGTTCCGGCGGGTCGTCATCGACTCGATCACCTCGGTGCGGCGGTTCGCGGTGAAGTCGTCGACCGACCCCCAGGCCGAGCGCACCGAGATCCAGTCGCTCCTTCGGTTCCTATCGGAGCAGAACGTCACGGCCCTCATCACGGCGACGCCCAGCAACCCGGGCCTGCTCACGCCCGAGGAGATCCTCACCCGAGGAGAGATCCTCCTAACGCGCAAGTGGGTCGGCGACCGCTCGGTCCGGCAGATCAAGATCGTACGGATGCGTGGCGCGGCCCACGATCCCGAGCGCCGACCCTTCGCGATCACCCCTCAGGGTATCGTCCTCGGCTAGCGGGCGCCGGGCGCTATCGGGGGAAGGCGTTAGGCTTCCCGAGGGTTCGCCCGTCCGTGGCCGGCTGGCTCGCGAAAACGGATCCGGACACCTACGGCTACCCCGACCTCGAACGCGAGCGCAGCACGGAGTGGGACGGCGTGCACAACCCCCTCGCCCTGCGGTACCTGCGACAGATGGTCCCGGGCGACGCGGTCATGATCTACCACTCCGGGGCGGAGCGCGCCGTGGTCGGGATCGCCCGGGTCGCGTCGGTTCCGCACCCGGACCCCAAGGACGACCGGGGGTCCTGGTCGGTGCGCTTGGCCGCGGTCCGGCGGCTCCGAACGACGGTCCCTCTTTCCGCGCTGCGCGGGGAGCCGTCCCTCCGCGGGTTTGCGCTGTTGCGATTCTCCCGACTGTCGGTGATGCCGGTCGACGCTGACCAATGGCGGACGATCCTCTCGTACGAGTCGCGCGCATCGCCCGAGTCGGCTTCGTCCGCTAGGGCACGGCGCGAGGGTCGCGCTCGAGCCAGCGCGTCGCCGCGGACCGATACCGCGGCGCGACGTAGACGCTGACGGACCATTCGCCGGGTGGTCGGGCGGCGAGCGCGCGCCAAGGCCCCTCGGTCCGGAACGGGTACGTCACCGACCGGCCGACGGAGAGGCCAACCTTACCCCAATCCTCCGAGGGATCGTCGCGCGCCTCCAGCACCTCGAGGTCGATGAGGACCGAACCCGCGGCCGCCCCCAGGTGGGCGGCGGCCTCGTCCTCGAGAGCCCGTCGCTCGCCGGGGCGCCGCGCCAAGCGATGCCAGGCCCGCCGAGCGGCACCCGAGAGCTCCCGCCAGCCGTAGGCGCGCTTGTAGAGCCGTCGCTCCGTCAGCGCGCGGACGAGCGCGCGGCTCGTGCCTCCGAGGTCCGCGAGTCGCACGAGGAGCTCGCCATCGGTCCAGCGGAACTCGTCGCGCGCTCGCTCGGGGTAACCGGCTTGGCGCTCGACCGCCGCCTGCGCCATCACCTCGGCGGATCGTACCGTCTTGTGGAAGTACACGGTCGAGTACATCAGCGTGCGACCGACGAGGAACCCCTCGAGCGCGCTCCGCCCTTTCTCCGCGAAGACGAGCCGGCCCCCGACGACCCGGACCGTGTCGAGCAGCCGGACCGCGTCGATGGCGCCGTGCGCGACGCCGGTGTAGTGTGCGTCCCGCTGAAGGTAGTCGATCCGGTCCGCGTCGACGGCCCCGTGAAGGAGGGCGCTCGCCCAGGACCGACGACGCCCGACCTCGGGATCGACCAGATCGGCGACCGATTCCGGATCGACACCGTGCCGGCGGAGGATGCCGGGGATCGCCGACGACGACCCGGCGCCGGTGCCGGTGATCCACTCTCTCGACACTGCCTCGTGCCCGTGCCCGAGCACCTCCTCCATCGGCCCGTCGAGCGTGTGCGAGAACGGCCCGTGGCCGAGATCATGCAGTAGGGCGCCCGACGTCAGGCGCTGCGCCTCTCGCTCGCCGAGTCCGAGGCGCTCGGCGAACCGGCCCGCGACCCAGTAGGTGCCGAGCGAGTGCTCGAGCCGTGTGTGGTTCGCCCCCGGGAAGACGAGGTGGGCGAACCCGGTCTGGCGGACCCCCCAAAGGCGTTGGAACTCGGGCGTTCCGATGAGATCGAGCGCTAGGCCGTCGAGCGAGATCGGTCCGTGGACAGGGTCGAAGATCGCCTTTCTCGCCCCGTGGCGGCGCTCGCGGGCGGCCATCGGTCCCCCGAAACCCGAGCAAGGATAAGCGGGACCGGCCAAGCCCGGGGGTGCTTGCGAGTGAAATGAACCTATTTAGTTCGGAACGCTCGTCGCATGCAGGGATGGCCAGCGCGAGCGGACCCGCTGAGCTCACGACGACGCCCGCCCCGATCGACGAGGTGCGCCGTAGATATCGGGCCGCGCTCGATCTCGAAGCCTCACCCGATCGGGACCAGTACACGAGTGCGCTGAAGGCGTTCCTGGCCGCGGTCGAATCGGGCTCGAAAGGGCTCGTGGACGCCGGGACCGAGCTCGCTCCGTGGCTGGACGAGGCCGCCATGGCGTTCTACCGGGCCTCGAAGCCCGAGCTCGCCCGACGTGCGGTCGACCTCGGGCTCGAGTTCACGCCGGGCGCCTCCTCGCTCCTCCACCACAAGGCGCTGATCCTCCTCGCGCAGAACCAGGACCTCGCGGAGGTCGTTTCGCTCGCGGACAAGGCGATCGAGGCGAACCCGCACGATAAGGGGCTCTGGGCGACGCGCGGCGATGCGCTCAAGCTCCTCGGGCAGCCGGCCGAAGCAGCGGAAGCGTACCTCCACGCCCAGCAGCTCGACGCGACGTCGATGCAGTACGTCGACAAGGCGCTGAAGCTGGTCCCGAACCACAGCCGGGCGCTCCGCATGAAGCTCGAGCTCGCTCGGGCACACGGCGGGGAGCTGCCCGCCCTGGCGGCCTGCGAGGAGCTGCTCAAGGCGACGCCCGATGATGCGGAGCTCTTGCTCGCCCGGGCCGACCTTCTCGCGGCGCTCGGTCGACTCCCGGAGGCGCTCGACGCGCTCGACCGGGTCCACGCGGTCGCCCCGGACGATCCGCGAGCAAAGACGCTCCAGCTGCGCGCGCTCTTCCGGCTCGAACGAACGGCCGATGCCGTGCCCATCGCGAAAGGGATCGTCGAGGGCTCGACCGTTCCCGACGCGGGCTCGCTCGAGGAGATCGCCCGCGCGCTCGAGAGCGATGCCCCCGATCTTGCGATCGCCGCCCGCGGCCGGCTGCGCGAGATCGATCCCCGGAACCTTCAGAATCTGATCGAGCTGCGGGATCTCGCCCTCCGCCTCGATCGGGTCGACGTCGCGCTCGGGGCGTGCCGGTCGGTGCTCGCCGCTCAGCCGGACAACCTCGAGGCGATGCGCGGCATCGCCGAGCTCGAGCTCGCCGCGGGACACACCGATCGATCGGTCGCGGCGTACGAGTCGCTCGTCAAGGCCCACCCGCACGCCGTCGCCGACCACCGCAAAGCGCTCGAGGTCGCGCGCACCGCGCACCGCGACGACGCCGCCCAGAAGTTCGCGGAGGCGATCCTCGCGGAGGAGCCGACCGACATCGAGGCGCAGGTCGAGCTCGCGCGATCGTACTCCGCGGCCGGGGACGTTGCCGGGGCGCTCCGCGCATACGACGCCGTGCTCGCCGCCCACCCGGGGGAGCTCCCGTACCTCCTCGAGAAGAAGGAGATCGTGGCCCGGGCGAACGACCCGGCCCAGCTCGCGCCGGTGCTGGACGAGCTCTTCCGCCTCGACCCCACCCGGACCGACGTCGCGGTCGAGCGGGGCAACCTCTACCTGACGCTTGCCTACGACCGGCCCGAGGGGTCGACCGAACGGGACCGCGCGGCGCGGACGGCGCTCGTCTCCTACGAGCGGGCGTCCACCGATCCCGAGGCCGCCGGCGTGAGCCAGCTCGGCATCGCGCGCGCGTCGCGGATCGTCGGCGACCACGACCGCGCCGTGCGGGCCTACGGGGACTTCCTGAACCGCGACGGCAACCAGGCGCGCAACGACGTCCTGAAGGAACTCGGGCACGCCCTCCGGGAGACCGGGCGGAACTCGGAAGCGGTCGGGGCGTACGGACGCGCCATCTCGGGAGGCCTCGAGGACGCCGACCTCTTCTGGGGGGCAGCCGAAGTCTTCGCCCACCTGAACCAGGAGGGGCGGGCGCTCCAGCTGCTCGAGGTCCTGCTCCGGCGCGAACCGAACAACCCGATGTTCCTGCGGCGCAAGGGCCAGCTCCTCCTGCAGACGGGGAAACGGACGGAGGCGCTCGCGGTCCTCCAGGCCGCCGTCCAGGGCACCCCCGGCGACCCGCATGCGTACTTCGACGTCGCGGAGGCCCTGCGCGCACAGGGCGCGTATGCGGACGCGATCGCCTACTACCGTAAGGGCCTCGGCGTGGATCCACGGAGCCGGCACGGCCGGCTCGCGCTCGCCGAGACGCTGCTCCTGGCCGGACAGTACCCCGAGGTCGTGGCGATCGCGGATCAGCTCCTGAAGGAGGACCCGAACGAGCTCGCCGCCTGGAAGGCACGAGGGGACGCCTGGCGCGAGCTCGGCCGTCCGACCGAGGTCCTCTACTCGCTCACGGCGATCCTGCTCCTCGACCCGGAGAACGCTTCCGCGCTCCTCGAGAAGTTCCGTCTCCACCGGGACGCGGGCGAGCCCAAGGAGGCGTTCGAGACCCTGACGAAGCTCTTGAGCATCGACGGTCCGGACGCGAAGGACGCGACGCTCCACCTCGAGCGCGGCGACCTCGCCGCCTCGCTCGGCCTCGTCGACGACGCGAACCGCGCCTACGAGCGCGCGGCCGAGATCGACCCGGTCTACCGAGTCGAGATCGCGATCCGGCGCGCTCGGCTTCGCCTCACCGCCGGCCGCCCGGACCTCGCGCTCGAGGTCCTCGACGAGGGACTGAAGGCCTCGCCGGCCGGCGCGCCGGCGAACGTGGCCGCGCTCCTCCTGCGCGCGGAGATCCTGACGGCGCTCGAGCGGCCGGCCGAGGCCCGCGCGGTCTACGACGAGGTCCGCCAGCGGGAACCGCGTTCTCCGCTCGCGATCGCCGGCACCGCCCGCGCGCTCCTGGACGAGGGTCGGCACGCGGACGCCCTCGAGTTCCTGCGGCAGTCCATCCCTCAGGTTCCCCCGCAGGAGACCCTCTACCTGCTCCTCGCCGAAGGCGAGAGCGGGCTCGGCCACCTCGACGCCGCGGCCGATGCGCTGAAGAAAGGGGTCGAGGTCCTGCCGAAGAGCGTCCCGCTCTGGGTGCGCCTCGGCGAGGTCGGGATCGCCCGCCAGGCCTGGCCCGAGGCCGCGAACGCCTACGCGCACGCGATCAGCCTCGCTCCGGCCGACGTCGACGTCCTGTCCCGGGCCGGGTTCGTCGCGGAACGGCTCGGCCATCCGAACGAGGCCCTCTCCTTCTACGAGCGCGCCACGGAGTCCGATCCGAAGAACAAGCAGGCGTGGACGAGCCGCGGGCTCGCGCTCCTCGCGATCGGACGTCCCCAGGACGCTCAGACCAGCTTCGAGCGCGCTCTCGCGATCGACTCCGACTTCGCCCCGGCGAAGGACGGGAAGAAGCTCGCGCTGCAGAAGACCCGGGATTCGGAGATCCAGCGCTACGGTCGCGACGCGCTCCTGCTCGAGGCCAAGCTCAACCGTACCGTCGCCAAGAACGACCTCTTCGTCACCCTCCACGTGCCGTACGATTTCCTCGAGCCGGTCCTCGCCGCGATCAGCCGGACCCCCGAGGTGCGGGTCGACCGGCTCGAGGCGGCCGAGGTCCACGATCTCGAGAACTCGTCGTACCACCTGATCACGCGAGCCCTCGAGCGTCGACCCCCCGGCATCGAGCGTCGCGGGTTCACGCTCGCCGACGTCGCCGTTCTGTGCCCCCCGTCCTACACGCTCGAGCAGATGCAGCGTCTGTTCGGTTACATCAAAGCGGTCCTCGAGGCGGACCTGCGGGCCGAGAACCTGCGCCTCACTCCCGACGTGGAGGAGCTCGCCCGGAAGGCCCTCGTCCTCCCGCCCGAGCAGCGGACGCTCTTCCAGCTCGTCCGGAACCTGAAGGTCGGACTCTACAAGGCCCGGCTCATCAAGGTGGTCGAGGAGGCCGGCTCCGCCGTCCACGCCCCGCTCCCGACGCTCGATCTCGGCGCCTACTCCCCCGAGTTCCGGACCGGCGCGGACGACTCCAGCCCGTCGGCGGCCGCACCCGAGCCGGCGGCCGAGACCGAACCTGTCACCAAGCCGGACGGCGACGTGTTCTTCGCGCCCGAGAACCAGCCCGCGCTTTCTCCCGGCGCCGGGCCGGCCCCTGACTACGTTCCCTCGGTGGTGACCGCTACCTCGTTCGGACGGGGCGCCGCCCCTGCGCGATGCGTCGGATGTGGCGGCATCGCGTCGGTCGTCCACGCCTGCGGGGCTCCGCTCTGCCAGCACTGTGTCGGCCAGTTCCCCAACTGTCCGAAGTGCGGGCGGCCGATCTCGACCGACAATACGCGCCCCCTCGCGGGCACCGTGATCCGCGCCGCATCGTCGGCGCCTTCGGCAGGCGGCGCGACGCGAGCCCCGGCTCATCGATCGAAGCCCGCGCCCGCCCCCGCGCGCAAGGACCACCCCCCGGGCCCGGAGAAGCCGGCGCCGGATCGCCCCACTGCCACCGCCCCGGCCGCGCCGATCCCGACGGGCCCCGGGCCCCGAAAAGATTCGGGCCCCGCGGCTGCGACGAAAGGCCCCGCGCCGGCCCCTTCGCCCGGCCCCGCTACGGTCGCAAGGGTGCCCGAGCCCCCGGCGCCGCCACCGCAGGCTCCCGCCAAGCCCCGGCGCGACCGGGCGGACGACGAGCCCCGTCTATAGTCGAGCGCCGCGAAGGGCGGACTCAGGCTCTTATACTGTAGCGGGCTCGTTCAGCCGGAACTACGGTTATGGCGAGTCCGGCGCCCCCTTCCGCTGCTCGCTCCCCGAAGTGGAGCGGAGCGATCCTGACGGTCCTCTTCCTCGTGATCGCGGCCCTGATGTTCTACGCGGTCTTCCTCCTATTCCCGGGAAGCTCGCACTTCTACGGCCTGATCTGGATCGGGATCCTGGCCCTGATCCTGGCGGTCGCGTCCTTCCTCGCGGAATCGGCCTCCCGCGACCCGACGTACCAGCGCTCGCTCGCCTGGGGATTCGCCGGGCTCGGTTTCGCGGTCCTCTACCTCACCCTCGGTCTTGCCCCCTCCTACGGTGTGAGCCTCGGGCTATGGCAGTACGTGGGACTGATCTTCACGACGGTCGCCGTCGCGCTCTGGGTGGGTCTGCTCGCCTACCGCCAGCGCAGCGTCGCCGCCACCGCCGCGCGAGAAACGCCCCGGGCGGAATGGCGCTCGAGACCCGCGCCGTCGGCCTTCAGTTACGCGGCCGCGAACTCCCCCGGTGTCCCTGCGACCGCCCCTCCGCCGCCGTCGACGAACGAAGCTCCGCCACCGGCCGGAGGAAGCTAGCGTGTCCGCGCCGGCTCCTCCCGCCGCCGCACCTGCGAGCGCGGCCGCGACGTGCCCGCAGTGCGGGGCGCCGCTCGCGCCGAACGCCAAATTTTGCAACCGATGCGGCGCCGCTGTCTCTGGACCCACTCCCGGCGCTGCCTCCAGTACGGCTCCGGTGACCTCGCCCCCGGCGTCCGCCCCTGCCCCGTCGACTTCGCCCACCGCCGCCCCCGGCAGCGCGCCGGGAGCTCCCCCGGTCGACTTGCGTCAGACGGTCGAAGCGGACCGGGGTATCCTGAAGCGACTCCAACTGCTCGTCCCGGGCTTCCGCGGCTACCGGCAGGCGGAAGACATCCGCGCGGCCGACAGTCTCCTGCGGATCCAGGTCGCCGACAAGATCCGGAACTCCCGGACGACGCTCGAGAATACCCGCCAGGCTCTCGTGAACGCGAACCAGTTCAGCGCGCTCACCGACCTCGCGCCGCTCCTGGCGGACCTCTGGCGCCTCGAGGGCCAGATCCGGTTCGCCGAGCAGGGATACACGGGCTTCTCTCCCGCCGTCCGCATCAACCCTCAGCAGCTGGACCGCCTCTACGAGTACGACTTCGGGTTCGTCCAGGCCGCCGACCAGCTCGCCCAGACGATCTCCTCGATCGCCAGCCTCGCGACCGGACCCGATCCGTCCTCGGTCGGCGGGGTGCTCGCGACCGCCCGCGGCATGGTCAACCAGCTGGATCAGGCCTTCAAGGCTCGCGTTCAGGCGATCGAGATGATTCGAGTCGCCGCGTAGTAGGAGGAAACAGTAGCGATGGTCAGCAACGCACCGATCCCGTCCACCGGTGGCAGCCTCATCGGCGCGACCACGATCAACTGGGAGGACGCGTACAAGGGGAACAACGTGATGTGGCGCGTCCCGCGCAACATCCGGTGGAACGACAACATCGTCGTCCGCCAGGACGAGACCGCCGTCTTCTATCGGGACGGAAAGGTCCTCGCGTACCTGGAGCGACCGGACCGGTACGCGCTCACGAGCCTCAACGCCCCGATCCTCGGGAACCTGGTCAAAGAGCTCTCGGGAGTGCGGCAGGAGGCGGAGGTCTACTACCTCCAGCGCCGGATCTTCGACGGAAAGTTCGGCAGCACCGAGCCGTACGTCTTCCGGGACCCCGACTTCGGGCTCGTCCAGCTCCGGGTCTTCGGCTCGTACCGCTGGCGCGTGCAGGCGCCGGACAACTTCATCAACCAGTTCGTGGGGACGTTCGGCGCCGTCACGACCCCCGACGTCGAAGCGCGTCTACGCGACCAGATGGTCCTCCTCGTCTACAACACCCTCGGTAAGCTCAAGGACCAGGGGATGCGCGTCACCGACCTCGCTCCCCAGCTCCTGACGATCGAGCAGGCCGTCCTCGGGGCCGTTCCCCAGCACTTCGGCCCGCTCGGCGTCGAGGTCCAGCAGATCCAGGGACTCTCGGTCAGCGTCCCGGACGACGTCCAACAGGCGATCGACACCCGGTCGAAGATGGGCGTCCTCGGAGTGAACTACATGCAGTACCAGGCCGGTCAGGCCATGACGACCGCGGCCGCCAACCCCTCCGGTGGCGCCGGTGCGCTCACGGGAGCGGGGGTCGGGCTCGGTGCGGGGCTTGGCATCGGCTACGGGATGGCCGGCCAGATGGGCAGTGTCTACGGGTCCGGCCCGAGCACCCCCTGCCCGAAGTGCGGCGCGCTCGTACCGCCCGGGACGCGGTTCTGCCCGAACTGCGGCCAGGCGATGACCGGTGGGGGACCTCCGGCCGCGGGCCCGACGACGCCCTGCCCGAAGTGTGGCCAACCGGTCCCGGCCGGCACCAAGTTCTGTCCGAATTGTGGCGCGTCGATGGCTCCGCCGGCGCCGCGCACCTGCCCGAAGTGCGGCAAGTCCGTGGTGACCTCGGGAAAGTTCTGCCCCGAATGCGGAGCGCCCCTCCCCAGCTAGAGGGACCGGGCCGCGGCGGGACATAGGGAGAGCGAGATGCCGGTGTACTGCGTGAAGTGCGGCGCGCAGCTACCGGACGGAGCGCAGTTCTGCTTCCGGTGCGGGACGCCCGTGGCGGGCGCCGCGGGCGGAGCAGCCCCGAGCCCGGCCCCCACCGCGTCCAAGCCCTCCGGGCCGGTTCTCGCCGCCGCCGGAGTTCAGGAGCTCAAGTGCCCGTCCTGCGGAGCCCCGATCCACCCCGCGTTCGGCGAGATGATCGTGACCTGCGACTACTGCGGCGGGTCCGTCACCCTCGGCGGGGCGGGGTGGAAGGAGATCCAGAAGCACACGATGCTGTCGCTCCGGGTCATGGACCGGAACGCGGCGCTGAAAGCGGTCCACGACTACGTCGACCAAGGGTTCTTCCACCGCAAGGACTTCGAGGATTCGAAGATCACCGAGGAACGCCTGAGCTACGTGCCGTTCTGGGTGATCCCCGCGTCCGCGACGACGTCCTATCAGTACCAGGCGGCCGGGACGGCGATCGGGGCGACCGCGGGAACGATGGCCGCCTCGGCCCTTCTCGCGGGGGCGCTCGGCGGCGGGCGCCGCGGCGGCGTGATGGTGATGCCGATCATGGCGGGGCCCGTCGTCAACCCGACCCGTGCGGAGACCATCTCGGGGCAGTACGAGTTCCCGATCGTCGCGGTGAAAGCGATGACCGCCTATCAGCCGAAGGACTACCGGTTCGCGCTCGATGGCCGCACGCTCTTCGACAAGAAGGCGATCCCCGAAGGTACGACGATCCTCAACGGCGACGTCGGCGAGGACGCCGCGGGCCACTCCGCCCAGGCCTACGTCCAGCAGCTCCAGTCCGAACAGGCCCACCAGAAGCACAGCATGGTCTCCCAGATCCGCACCCAGGTCGAGATCTCCGAAGGCGAGCTCCTCCACGTCCCGGTCTGGTACTTCCACCTCGACCACAAGGGCCAGGGAACGATGGTCCTGATCGACGGGAACGCGGGCCGGGTCATCCGGACCGTTTCCTAGACCGCTGGAAGCCGCTTCTTTAAGCCAGGTTCCGCCGCTCGTTCTTCGGATGAGGTACGCCCGAGCGAGGCTCTCCTCGCTCCTCCGCGACTGGCACCGCACGCTCGGTTCGGTCCTCGTCGTCGCGCTCCTATCCGTCGCCGGGATCGGTCTCTTACCCACCTCCGCACACTCCCCGAACGCATCGGCCGACGTCGCGACGTTGATCGCGGGGAGCGACGCAGCCCGCGCCCCCTCCGCGTCGCCCTCGCCCGCCTCCGCGCCCGCCGTGCCCTTCTCGGGCGCCACGGCTGGGGACGTGGTCGAGACCGCGTACGTGAACTACAACCTGTCGACCTCCAGGAACTTCCCGAGCTCAGTCTGGAGCTGGCAGGTCGGGCAGGCGGCGGTCGATCCGGCCACCGACCAGCTGTGGATCCCCACCGTACCAGTCCTCCGAGCCGGCGTACCCGCACCAGCGTCGTCGCCGGCGCTCATCTACGACCCCGCGACGAACCAGACGTCGACCGTGCCCGGTCTCACGGACACCTCGGCGTTCGCGTTCGATCCACTCAACGGCTACCTCTACGCGACCGACCCGCTCAACCACTCGGTCGCCGTGTTCGATCCGAGCTCGATGAGCTGGATCCCGCCGGCCATCCCGGTCGGAAGGGACCCAACGGCGATCGCGTACGACCCGGCGTCCGAGAATCTCTTCGTTGCGAACAAGGCATCGAACAACGTCACAGTCATCAACGGGACCTCGAGCGCGGTACAGGTAGCCGGAATACCCACTGGTACAGCTCCTATCGCGCTTGCCGACGATGCTGTGGACAGACAGATCTACACTGCAAACTCAGGATCGGCGAACGTCTCACGTATCTCCACCGCGTCTAACACGGTCCAGGGGAACCCTGGGCCATACGCCGACCCATCAGCGATAGCTTGTTCGGAGGAAACAGACACCATCGCTCTCGGGATCCCGGCCCTAACGACGATGGTGCTTCTCGACGCAAAGACGGGTGGCTTCCTGTCAGCGCCGGTCGTTGGAGCAAACGTCTCGTCCGTGGTCAGTGATCTCAACGGTTCGGAATACCTGCTCGCCAACAACAGTGGAACCCATGTCACGGTTGTCAACTCGACCACGTACGCAGTTGACTTG